>DCOU01000130.1:1198-9315 GCA_002322525.1 Candidatus Omnitrophica bacterium UBA1562
AAAATCGCCAGAAGCTTCGCCGAAGGCGATTTTGCTTGACAAAATAGTGGTTTATGGTAATTTATTACCATAAACATGGTGAAAAGATGATATCCTTACGTTCAAAAGTGGCGATAAAATTACTGGATTACTATTTTCTTAATCCGGATGCTCAAGTCTACATTAATGAGCTGGCAAGGATTTTAGATCTTGACCCTAAAAATACGGAAACCAAACTCAAAGAATTAGAGAAAGAAGGCCTTTTTAAAAGCGAATTTCGCGGAAAACAAAGATATTTTTTTCTTGCAAAAGATAACCCCGTTTTGGAACACTACCGCCAGATTTTCCTAAGGACCCATGGCATAGAAAAAAGGCTCAAAGATATGACAGGTAATATCAAAGGACTTAAGGAAGCTTATCTATTTGGCTCATACGCAAGCAACAAGATGGATTCTTCAAGCGATATCGATCTTTTGGCTATTGGAACACATTCAATTTTGGAATTGCAGAGAGTTATAGCTAAATTGCAGAAGGATACAGGTAGGGAATTCAATGTAACAAATTTAAGCCCAAAGGAATTCCAGGCAAAGAAGAAAAATAAAGACTATTTTATAAACAACATCTTTAAAACTAAAATTATAAGGCTTGTATGATCAATTTTGAGAGTCAATACTTTCAAAAGCTGGCATTTAAAGAAAAACAAATTAACCAATTCTTGAATTCTGCCCTGCACGACCTTAGAATAGCTGAAGAATCGAATATTACTGATGTTATTTTTAAATTCAGTTACGATGCTCTCATAAAATTAGGTATCGCGCTCATCGCTAAAAAAGGACGCAAGGTAAGAAGTGTAACCGGCCATCATGTTAAAATTTTGGAGAAACTGAGCCAGCTGCTTAAGGATGAAGATGTTCTTGTGCTTGGCAATAAGATGAGGCAGGAGCGCAATGTTAATCTTTATGACGGAGGATTTTTTGTGGGGGATAAGGATAGTCTTGAATACCTCAAATTTGTCAAGGGCGCTTTCAAAAAAGCGGTAATCTAAAGGGGAATAATAGGGTATATTAACCTAGGCGCCTTAAAGGTGCCTAGGTTTTTATTTTTGTCAGAAATCTTATTAGATATGAGGATCCCTGTTTGGTCATTGGTGCAAGTACCGCGATATGATTTTAGGCATATTAAAGGGGTTAAGTGATTTAGAGTAAAGAAGTTGCGGAAAATTTCCATTGCTTGCAAACTATTTCTAATGTTGCATAATGTGAAGCAATGTTAAGTAATGTAGTGGCGATTTTGGAGAGATTAAGTGTATTAGTATGAAAGAAACCGAGAGAACGAGCCAATTCTATTTAGAATAACCAAAACTTGCTCCCCAAGACCCTTATTTAATCTACTGACACACGTCTTTTCTTAAAAGCATAATTCAAGACTAACTCCTGAAAATTCTCTTGACAGAAAAATTTAAATATTATATTATTATAATTGAATAACTATTCAAGCATTATGAGGAGAGCATATGTCAAGGCAAGCTAATACAAAGGACACCTGCAAGATGATCTGTTTCAATAAGGCTAAGGTTAATGGGATAAAAAAAGCAATGCCGCTCCATGAAAAACTAAATAACCTGACTGAAGTGTTTGACGCCATCTCTGATAATACGCGCATTAAGATTATTTTGGCTTTAAAAGATGGTGAATTATGTGTCTGTGATATCTCGCATGTGTTAGGCTCGAGCCTTTCCGCAGTGTCGCATCAGCTGCGCATATTACGCGGTCTGAGATTTGTAAAATACAGGAATGATGGCAGGATGGTTTTCTATTCGCTTGCTGACAAGCACATCATAAAGCTGATTGAAGAGGGAATAAGACATGTCGGGAAAGGATAATTGTAAAGATGAAGAACAAAATTAAAAAAATAACAATTCTTTTAACTGCATTTCTCATCGTTTCTATACTGCACCTGCTGTATTTTAAAATCAGTGAGGGTAATTGCGGTGGCGTTGGATGGTTTTCAAAGTATATTGAAGACAAGGAATATTTTTTGGGCATTTCATATGGCCTGTCATTTGCATTTATTGTATTTGCATTTTTGAAATACAAACAAAACAGAAGAAGTGCTTTAAAAGCGGCAGCGGGTGGCGGGTTGCTGGCTGTTGTTTTATGGCTTTCATGTTTTCTCTTTGGATGTTGCGGCTCCCCGATGCTAATTGTGTATCTGAATCTGATTGGTTTGTCAAATTTAAAAATTCCTAAATTGGTTTTATTAATAATGACAATAATCTTTATTGGTATAGGCTATATCTGGCTTAATAGGAAATCCCCTGAGGGTTGTTGTAATGGAAAGCCCTGCAAGGCAGAAAAAAATGAAGAAATTTAAATTAACTTATGACTGGCCGATTGAAAAGGGAAGGTATCTGACAGGCAATCCCTTTTCGCCTGTGGCAGTTGTTATAATTTTAGTCACGCCGCAAGACAAAATACCCTGGGAAATTGAAGAGCTTGTGAGGGCAGGTGTGGAAAAAGGGGCCGCAATCAGCGGCACCTTGCAAACAGCTAACATAGGAATTGAAAAGCTGATAGTAAATCTAATCTCGAATCCGAACGTACGCTATCTTTTATTGTTTGGTAGTGAATCGGGGCATTTCACAGCGGATGCTCTAAAGGCATTATTTAGGAATGGGATGGATGAGAAAGGGTACATCATAAACACAAAAGCGCCTACTGCAATCTTGAAGAATATTCCTAAGGATGCTGTAGAAAGATTAAGAAAGCAGATTCAACTGGTTGATTTGAGCGGGATATCTGGCATGGATGTTTTGGAAAAGGCAGTGTGGTCCTGCTATCAGGAAAAAGAGACTCTTTTTGAAATTGAGGGGAGAAAATACCTGCTTTATGACAATGGGCCATTTCCCGAAGAGCCGATTATTTACAGGCTGACGGATAAATTGAGGGAGAAACAGGATGGATAGAGAGATTGAAAGATTGGAGAACTGCCTTAAGGCAATGAGGAAATGCCTTAAAATTCCTAATGTAGAAAACTGTATCTGTTTTTCTGATGCCTTTAAAGTACTCCACTTGGAGGCAAATGAATTAAGCGAAAAGATTGGCCAAATATCCGACCCCAAAGGTAAAGGAAAACTCACATCAATCAAAAAAGAGATAGAAAAAATCAAGGAAAATATTTCCAAAGGCAATAAAGAGTGTCTTGGTTGCAGTCCTTGTATAGCCTCTGTGGTTTTTAAGAGTTACTCCGAGAAGCTGAATAATTTATATTTAGATAATAAACTGTAAAGTGGAACGACAAATGGCAAAGAAAAATTCATCTAAAGTATACGAATTCAATATTAAGGGCATGGATTGCCCGGATTGCTCGACAAGTATCGAGAAGGCAATATTAAAGATTAAAGGCGTGAAATCGGCAAAGATAAATTTCAAGACCGCTAAATTAGCCGTAGAAGCAGAAGACGATCTTGCATAATGTGAAGAGATGTTGCATTACGTTATAGCTTAAATAGGATAAAGCAGCTTATCCACGAGAAAAAATCCTACCAAGGTTCTAAGACCCACTCTTGGTTAACCAGAATTAGTAAAAACAGTTGACAGAAAGTTTAAATAGTTTATAATATATGTGTAATCGATTATAGTTATATAAGGGAGACGCTCCATGAAAGAAGAATTAAACTTATTTAAGGCACTGTCGGATGAAACGCGGTTGCGCATAATGGCCTTATTGATAGAAAGGGAACTTTGTGTCTGTCAACTTGAATGGGCTTTAGAGTTATCTCAGGCAAAGGTGTCCCGCCACCTGACGGTGCTTAAAAATGCGGGGTTAGTTCAAGACAGGCGTAAAGGGCTATGGATATTTTATTCACTATGTAAGCCCAAGAATGAATTAGAAAAAATCATCCAAAAATATTTTAAAGAATACTTTATCAAAAAACATGATTTATTCAAAAATGATATTGTCAATATGAAGAAATGTGTAGGTAAACCCTTAGAAAAATTAACTAGTATAAGAAGGTGAGTAGAATGTCCGAAGAAAAAATAACAATAATATTGGACCAAAGGCAAATCTTAGAGCTCGATGAGATCATTCTTGATAAGGATAAAGATGCCGCTTACAAGTTCTTGCAAGATTATATCTACAAGCCTGTCAAGAGAAGCAAGGAGTCGCATTGTAAACCACCATTTTAGGGGGAATTGTTATGGCTGAAGCTAAACTAGGCAAAAAAGAATGGTTTTATTTTATCGCTGTCGTTTTACTTTATATCTTAGCGATTTGGTATGTAGCAGCTCACAATTTATCTTGGTCAGCAATGTTTAAAGCAGGGATTTTACAGGAAAAAGGCGTTACAGGTTTGGATGCACGAGTTAAAGACATCGATACGCCTGTTAGCTGGAATATTCCTTTAGTCATTTGGTACATTGTAATTAAAGGCGCGGCATTATTAGTAGAACTTATGCCATACTGGATTATCGGTATGTTTATTGCCGCAGGGCTAGTGGTCTTTGTCTCTTGGGAAAAAGTAAAATATAAAATGGGCTACGGAGGAGTGGGTGCAAATTTTATGGCTACAACAGCTGGTGCGGTTATACCTATTTGTTCATGTGGTATAGTACCGGTATTAGCAGGTATGGTTGAGGCAGGAGTGCCTTTAGGCCCCACACTTGCTTTTTTGATTTCAGCACCGGTGCTTAATATCCCTACAGTTTTTATGACTGCCGGGCTTTTAGGTAAGAAGATGGCTATTGCCAGAGTGATATCGGTATATGGTATTGCCATGGCTACGGGTCTCATTGTATCCTATTGGCAGAAAAAGAGGAAAGGCCTAAGGCATTTTGTTAAACTCCATGTTCAGCCGAATCTCTCACCTGAGTTACAGAAATTCGCCTATTCCTTAGCCATGAAATTAGTCACAAAGCCAGAAGGCTTAACCTTAGAAGACATTGGATTAGAACATAAGGCAGAGATTGATGAGCTCGATGAAATAGGAGTAATTGAGCAAGCTAAAGATGGGAAATGGAAACTAATAGAAAGAGGCGATTCTAAACACCAAAGCAGTTGTTTTGTCCTGCCCAAAGGCTATGCCGAGCTGAATTTTAGGGGAAAGTTAGTTCAGTTATGGAAAACGTCCTGGCAGTTATTCTTTGCTTTGAATTATTATCTTGTCTTGGCAGTGATTATTGCTGGTGCAATCAGGGTTTTGATTCCTACTAGTGTAATTGTCAATTTTGTTGGCGGCAAAGCCCTTAATTCTGTATTGATATCTTCAGTTATTGCAGTATTGGCTTATGTCTGCACCTATGTTGAAGTTCCCACCGCTTTGGCATTGATAGAAAAAGGAATGGGGCCCGGAGCAACCCTCTCTTATTTACTCGGTGGTCCAGGTTTAAGCCTTCCTTCCATAATGATGCTTTCAGCAGTATTTAAACCGAGGCTTTTATGGCTTTATGTAGGATTAAGTTTTGTCGGTTGTGTGATTGCTGGATACATATTCAATTTGCTATAAGGAGGTGGGGAAAATGAACAAGAACAATAAAGTAGCGAAGATTTTTACCTTGGAACAACAATTTCCTTGCGGCCCTAAATCAAGTTGTTGTGGCCCAATTGGACAGAGCGAACAAGAGGTTATAGAATTAAAAAATGCCATAGAGAAACTTGGACTTGAGGTAGAAATATGTGATGTCCAGAAGATGAAAAACCTTCAAGAAAATCCTAAAGTGTTTAAGCTCTTTCGCACATTTGGGCCTCAGGCAATTCCGGTAATCACTGTAGGTGATGACGTTGCTTGTATGGGGAAATCTGAAATTAGCGAAACAGTTACAGCCATAAAGAGCAAACTGTAAACCCCGTTAGAAATACCGAATATACGGGGAGAGAAAATAAGATTTCTAACGGGGTAAAGGAGGTGATTTTATGCCTATCTATGAATACTTTTGTCAGAGTTGTGAAAATAAATTTGAAATAAAGATAAGTATATCTGAAAAAGAAAAGGGATTGAAAGTAAAGTGTCCGGGTTGCAGTAGCAATAAGACAGTCCAAATCTTAGGAAATTTTTTTACCTTTTCTAAAGGCGGGGGATCCGACATAAGTAATGGTTGCGGACCAAATCCAACTCCAGGTTGCTGTGGATAAAAATGAAAAAGGACAAAGTCTTATTTTTATGCACTGGAAATTCTGCACGAAGTCAGATGACAGAAGGGTTTCTGTGCCATATGGCAGGGGATAAATTTGAGGTTTACAGCGCAGGTATAAAGCTCACACAAGTTAATCCTTTGGCAATCAGAGCTATGGCAGAAGTTGGCATTGACATATCTGGGCATAAATCGAAATCCGCCATGGAATTTATCGGGCAAAAATTCAACTATGTGATTACTGTCTGTGATAATGCTAAGCAAACTTGTCCTATATTCCCGGGAAAGTATGAAAAAATCCATTGGAGCCTTGAAGATCCTGCTGAAGCCGCAGGAACAGAAGAAGAGAAGCTCAAAATATTTAGGAAGATCAGAGATAAAATTAAAGAAAATATTATTGCATTCTTGAAATCCAGCGAAAGGTGAACCGCGGTTATAATCAAAGTTGAGCGCATATATAATTATTTCAATAACAGGCTTCCATTAGGCCTGTTTAGGGATTGGTCAATAGATTCTTACCCCCTTGAGCCAAAAGAGAAGTATAAGTATTAAGCAGTTGATCAAGGTCAACAGAAGCGGTCATTAGCAATCGCTTATCCAAATCAGGCTTTTTCTCCTGAGCTAACTGCTAGGGCGTCTTATGTTCTTTGTAAGTATTGGGCCTTTCGAGGTTAAAGAACAGTTGATAAGTATTAGCCTTGCTTATAAAATCTGCTCTATCAGCAAATGTCTCTATTTCATAAAACTCTGTCTCCATAAGGCCGTGCACTGTCTCCACATCGGCCTGCATCCTATGCGCTCCGGGGAATATCGTGGTATGCGTTTGGCCGGGCAATGATTCTACTGTGCGCGTATATGCCGAAGGCTCTTTGGCATTCCAGGAGCCGCAGAATTCAACGCCGTTATCGGTCTGACAGTATGCTGGATCATCTGGCATTGCCTTATATTTTGCCATCTGATGATTAATATAGGCTGCAAAGAGCGTAGCGTGTATAAGCGAGAGCTCATTGGCAAATCCTAAAAAGAGAATACCGCAGCTTACTTCTCTGCGGGTATATTGGACTGTAGGCAGGTTAAGCCGTTTCATCTGAGGCCAATACTCTGGGATATCCGTTAAATCCTTGGTATCTTCGCAGGACTGCTGGAATAGGTAAAACTTCTTTTTGACTTCGCGCAGGTTTTGTTTGATGATGTATTTCTTCTTTCGTCGTCGGCTTGCTACGCCGGCTTCTCTCCAGAACTTGCGGATCGTCTTAGGTGCCTGGCTTAGACCTTCAAGAGTTTTGACCTGTTCTGCTCCTAAGCGGCGATATTTCTTTTGTAGTCCAACGATGCGATCTTTGATATCTTGAGGAGTGGAACGCGGTGAATAATGAGGCCTGCGCGATAAATCAGACAGTCCGGGATAGCCCAGTTCTTTGAATCTTGTAAGCCATTTGCGCACCACTGGAGGGCTAGTGTCAAATAGTCTCGCCGTTGGCTTAACGCCGTGAGATAACGCATACTGCACCATCTGATAGCGGTGTGCTCGTTTGTCTTTACAATTACGCATAATCTGGTAATATGACAGTGGGCACATACAGGAGTCCTCCTTTCACAAAAACTAGGCTCCATTATATCAGTATGTGCCTCTTTTCATTAGATTTTTATTTTATATGCCTCGATGTATCTTAAATCTTCATAAGATTCCTGTTTTTTGAACCAGGCTTCTAGATTTCGCGATCTCCATAAGGAAGAACTTTGGATATTGAAAATATTTGAAGGCTCAAAAGAGCCGATACATTTATCCCTATCCAGTTTAAGATCGTCGTTTCTAGAGCCTCTCAGAGGTTCTTTTTTAGAGAGCTTTTGCCGAAAAGGTGTTTTTGGCTTAGGTGATGCCGTTTTTTGCCCTAAGTCGAATTTAGCCAAAGCCGCCTTTAATTTTTCAAAAACCTCTTTAGTTATACAAAGCAATTTCTCTAACTTCCCCTCGTAAGGGAGGGGGTAACGATCTATGGTATCATT
>DCOU01000117.1 GCA_002322525.1 Candidatus Omnitrophica bacterium UBA1562
AGTCCCCTTCGGGGACAGACCCTACTTGCAACGCGGTAAGCTAATTCCTATAAGATAACTATATTATCGCGGTGAATTACTTCTTTATCGTAGTGGCTTCCCAAAACTATGTCTAATTGTTTGCTTGAGAGGCCAACTTTACCCCTGGCAAATTCATAATGCTCTTTATCTATCACGCTGACAATATCACCGAGCTCAAAATTACCTTCGAGGCCTGTGACGCCTACCGAAAGTAAACTCTTCTTATTCAAAAGGGCTCTTTTTGCTCCGTCATCCACTAAAATCTTGCCTTTTGGTTTTGTGCCAAAGGCAATCCAGCGTTCTCTTGCTGCCAGGCCTTTTTTAGGCACGAATAAGGTTCCGGCCTGACCAGGGTTTTCTATGGCACAGATAATAATATTCTTATGTTTGCCGTTTGCAATCACGCAAGGAATTCCCGAATCTACCGCAATCTTTGCTGCTTCAATTTTTGTAATCATCCCGCCTACGCATGTCTTTTTATTCGTAGGACTTGCAAGTGCTTTTATCTGAGGTGTAATTTCATCTACAACTTGGATAACTTTCTTATCTTTATCAATAAGCCCATCAACGTCCGAAAGAATGAGCAAAAGATCTGCACCGATAAGGCTGGATACTAACGCCGACAACCGGTCATTATCTCCAAACTTAATTTCATCGGTAGACACCGTATCATTTTCATTAATTATCGGGATACTGCCTAGCTTTAACAGTGCAAGTATGGTATTCTTGGCATTTAAATAACGCCCGCGGTCATTAAAATCATCCCAGGTTAAAAGAATTTGCGCTATATGTATTTTAGCCTTAAAAAATTTACGATATGTATTCATCAATTCATTCTGTCCTATAGCAGCTACAGCCTGCAGAAGATAAAGCTCCTTGGGGCGTTCTCTCAATTTTAATTTACATATACCCGAAGCAATAGCCCCAGAAGAAACTACCGTTATTTCTTTGCCACGATTAACCAAGCTAGCAATTTGAGTGGCAACACCATTAAAGAATTCATAATCCCGTTTATAATTAGACGAAAAAAGTAGGCTGCTGCCTATCTTTACCACAATTCTCTTATAATCTTTTTCCAATTGCTTCAATTAACTCCTCCTAAAACATTGGTTAGGGTTAAGGTTACGGTGCCCGTTTCGTTATTCGGCTACGTCATTCGTCTTGGTTTCCTACACCTCACCTTTACCTTAACCGATACGGGCTTCGTTGCCTTTGCCGTAACCTCAATACTTGATAGAAAATCTAAAGCTTTTTCTTAATTGCTTCGATTAATTCTTCCAAGCCTGTTTTTTGTAAAGCGGATATAGGATAAACCTTCCTCTTTATTACCTTCCTGAATCTTTCCAGGTTTAAAGCAGCGCTTCCTAAGTCCATTTTGTTAGCCGCGATAATCTGCGCTTTTTTATCAACCCCCACAGCAAAATCTTTGGTGTGGGGGTAAACTTCTTTATCCCGCCCCTGCGCGCAGGGGCGGGATTTACTGTAATTTTTTAATTCTTCGTTGATGGTTCTGTAATCTTTTATAGGGTCTCTTCCCTCAGAACCGGACATGTCAATAAGGTGCAGGAGAATCTTTGTGCGTTCAACATGTCTTAAGAACTTATCCCCTAGGCCCTTTCCTCGGTGGGAACCTTCAATTAATCCCGGAATATCCGCGATAACAAAAGAATAGCCTTCAGTTGTTACGACTCCTAATACGGGAGACTTTGTCGTAAAAGGATAAGCAGCAATTTTAGGATGTGCGTTGGAAATATTAGAAATCAAAGTAGATTTCCCTACATTCGGAAATCCCACCACGCCCACATCTGCAATGAGTTTTAAATCTAAGATTAATTCTTTTTCTTCGCCTGGTGAGCCATCCGTTGCAGTTTTGCCGTGTTGATTACCTGAACCGCCGCACCCGCCATAAGCTACAATAACTTCTTCTTGGTCTTTATCTAAATCACGCAGGGCGCAGTCTGTCTTTGCGTCTTTAATGACCGTACCGCAAGGTACGCGTATAATAACGGGAGGCGAACCTTTACCTTTTTTGTTTTTACTTGAACCATTGCCGCCTTTTAAGCCAAAGAAATGCCTGTTATACTGAAAATCTAAGAGGGTATGCAGGTTCCTGTCTGCCTTAATAATGATGTCTGCCCCTCTTCCGCCCCTGCCTCCGTCGGGTATTCCATAGCGGGTGTATTTATCGCGGTAGAGACTTGAGCAACCCTTGCCTCCCGTACCGCCTTTAACATATATTTTTGCTTGGTCAATAAACATATCCGTTTTGCTCGTTAGGCTCGTTATAACGGGCTAAACGGGCATAACGGGCTAAACAAACTTAACGTTTAGCTTGATACTATTTCTTTTATCTTCAAGCGGGTTAACTGCTGGCGGTGCCCCTTTTTCCAATGGGAAGCTTTCCGGCGCCTATACTTATAAGAAATTACTTTTTCGCCCTTTATCTGTTTTAAAACTACAGCTTCTACTTTGGTGTCTTTTATATAAGGCTGCCCTAAATCGACCTTTTTATCTTTACAGACCAAGAGGACTTTATTTAAGGTTATATCTTTACCCTCCTTAACCGCTTGCTTTTCTACATCAATGATATCACCTTTTTTAACAGTATATTGTTTTGCTCCAACTTCAATTATTGCATACATTTGTCGCTCTCCTTTAATCCTATTTTTATTATTATAGCACTACTATGTTAATTTTTGACTATTTTTTAATATTTTATTATTGTAACTTATTGTACACAAGTATGTTAAGAATATTTAATCCTTTGACTAT
>DCOU01000027.1:0-10233 GCA_002322525.1 Candidatus Omnitrophica bacterium UBA1562
AAAGGATTAAATATTCTTAACATACTTGTGTACAATAAGTTACAATAATAAAATATTAAAAAATAGTCAAAAATTAACATAGTAGTGTATATGGAGCACAAAGAAGATTTTTGTAATCTGGGGTTTGCTAATATTGATATAGACAGAAAATCGCGCCGTGGTTATTCAGAAGTAATATATTGCCCGGGAAAAAGCAAGGCCCAACTTAAAAAAATCGCCCGGGAGTTAATCAAAAATAAACAGGATTTATTACTTACAAAATTAGAGAAAGATAATTTTAGTTATCTTAAAAAGTCATTTTCTAAACTAAGATATAAGGCATTAGCCAAAATAGGTTATCTCGTAAAAAAAACCAAAGTCCGCAAAATTGGTTTAGTGGCAGTTGTTTGCGCAGGCACCTCGGATATACCAGTGGCTGAAGAAGCAGTGGTAACTTTAGAGCTAATGGGTAACCGCGTGGTTAAGCTCTATGACGTAGGCGTTGCCGGTGTGCACCGGCTTATGAATAATATGGATGTGTTCAAAAAGGCAAAGGTAATTATTGTAGTCGCAGGTATGGAGGGCGCATTAGCCAGTATTGTTAGCGGACTGGTTAGTTGTCCGGTTATTGCTGTGCCTACCAGCTGCGGTTACGGTGCAAATTTTGGCGGTTTGTCAGCTTTATTGACGATGCTCAACTGTTGTTCTGCGGGCGTGGCAGTGGTAAATATTGATAATGGTTTTGGGGCAGGGTATTTCGCCAGCCTCATTAATAAGTGATAAGTTATGAGTTATAGGTTATGAGTTATGAGAATTACACTAAAAGAAGCAGAAAAATTTCACGGACACCTGGGGCCCTATTTGGTTTTAGGGATTTTGGCCGGTGAATTAGCCCTTAAAAAATTAAGATGTAGAAAATATTTTGATTTGGAAATTAAAGTCTTTGGTGCCAATAAAAAGCCAAAATCATGCCTTATTGATGGACTTCAATTGTCAACCGGCGCAACCTATGGTAAAGGCAATATCGAAAAATTAAATGGTCCTGTAATCAAAGTAGAATTTTACAATCGCACTTACCGTAAAAAAATTATTTTGAAATTTAAACAGAGCTTAATTGAAAAACTTAAGAGAATAAAAACGCATAGAGATTCAGAATTATTGGCAAAGAGATTATATAAGACAGAGTATAATGAACTTTTTAACCTAACACCTAACACCTATAACTCATAACTTATAACTTTAACATGGCGTTTTCCGGATTAGATATTTATAAATTATTACCCAAGACTAACTGCCGCGAATGCGGGTTTGTGACCTGCCTGGCTTTTGCTATGCAGCTGGCTAAAAAAGCAGTAAGCATTGATAAATGCCCTTATCTTTCTGAAGAAGCAAAGAGGGTGCTGGAGGCTTCTAGCCAGCCGCCTATTAAATTAGTTAACATCGGAGAAGGCGATAATAAATTGGAAGTGGGTAATGAAACCGTGCTTTTTCGTCACGAAGAGAAATTTTATCATCCCACAGCAGTAGGTTTTATCATCGAAGATAGCTTGTCAGTCGATGAAATAAAGCATAGATTAGAAAGAATTAATAAATTAAAATTTGAACGCGTGGGCCAAGAGTTGAATGTAAATCTTGTAGCCGTAAGGCACACCAGCGATAAAAAGAAATTCATTGAAGCGATACAGACAGTTTTGAATAATACGCCTCTTGCGCTAGTTTTGATGAGCGATGAGCCAGAGGCATTAAAAGAGGCATTAAAAATTACTGCTCAGAGAAGGCCTTTAATTTACCATGCTACCAAAGATAACGCAGGGCAGTTTTCTAAATTAGCACAGGAGTTTAAAGTGCCTGTTGTGGCTTCATCTTCGGACTTAGAAACACTTTCCGGCCTTACCAGGGAATTAAATAATCAAGGAGTAAATGATATTATTTTAGATACGGGCGTAAAACCGGTTAAAGATAAAATCTGGGATTTAACTCAAGAAAGAAGGCAGGCGCTTAAAAAATCCAATCGTAGTTTGGGCTACCCGACTTTAGTAATAATAGATGCCAAGGACCCTTATGAAGAGGTAATGGAGGCTGCGACTTATATTTCTAAATATGCCAGCATTGTTTTAATGCGGGGGATAGAGGCGTGGCAGGTTTTATCGCTTTTAACCTTAAGGCAGAATATCTACACTGATCCGCAGAAACCTTTGCAGATAGAACCAAAGCTTTATTCTGTGGGAGCTGTCAGTAGCAAATCACCTGTATTAGTTACCACTAATTTTTCACTGACCTATTATACGGTATTAGGGGAAGTGGAGGCAAGTAAGGTGCCTTCTTATATCGTAAGCGTAGATACTGAAGGTATGTCAGTGTTAACTGCCTGGGCAGCAGAGAAGTTTACGCCGGAGAAGATAAGCGACTCGATAAATAAATTTGTAGTAAAAGATACGGTTTCGCATATGCGTTTGATTATCCCCGGCTATGTAGCAGTAATGAGCGGGGATTTAGAAGATAAATCCGGCTGGCAGGTAGTGGTGGGGCCAAAAGAAGCATCCGGCATTCCGTCGTTCTTAAAAAACTTATAATATAATAATAGGACCGTTTCTTCCCCTAATCGAGGACCGTTTCTTATGCTAAAGCAAGAAGTGTCTCCTAAATATAGAATATTATTAAAAGGGGACACTTCTCCGATTGGCTGAAGAAACGTCCCCCGATTGGATCGGGACCTGTCCCTAATAAGAGAGAATGGAAAAGTTCAAGATTACATTTTATCCGGATAATAAAACTATAGAAGAAGAGAAAGGCAAAAGTATCCTTTCCGCAGCTATTTCTGCGGGGGTTTATATTAATTCTAGTTGCGGCGGCGACGGTGTTTGCGGCCGGTGTAAGGTAATTTTAAAAAAAGGACAAGTCCTTACTCAACCAACAGGAAGGATAAACCTGGATGAGAGAAAAAGGGGAATTTATCTAGCCTGTTTAACTACTGCGCAAAGCGATTTAGAAATAGAGGTTCCCCCTGAATCAAGGTTAGATTTAGAAAAATTAAGCCCACAGGATTTAGATTTAAGGCTAAAAGGGCTTTATTCAGAGTCCGAAGATATAGAGCCACCAGAGTCGGTTCTGGGTGAAGAGATTTTTGTGCACTCCCCATTAGCTACAAAACTTTATTTAGAATTACCGCCTCCGGATTTGGAAGATAAAATTAGCGATTTAGAAAGGTTATATCGTCAGATACGCCGGATTCAGGATATACCGATTATGCAGACAGGCCTGGCAAATATCAGGCGCTTAGGAGAATTGTTACGGGCTTCAGATTGGAAGATTACTGTGACTTTAGGTAAAAGAAATGGGACAACAGAGATTGTCCTTATTGAACCAGGTAACACTTCCCATAAAAATTTTGGTTTAGCATTTGATATAGGTACCACTACGATCTCCGGACAATTGGTAGATTTAAATACCAAGAAGGTCTTAGGCACAAAGGCAACCTATAATAAACAGGCCAGTTTTGGCAGCGATATTATCACCCGCATTATTTACGCGCAGGAACAGGATGGCCTGGAGAAATTACATCATGCAGTCATTGATGGTATGAATCAAATGATTCAAGAATTAATACACGAGCATAACATTGACCTTAATGATGTGAATTGTATTTTATGCGCGGGCAATACTACAATGGCGCATCTTTTGCTACGCGTTGACCCTACATATATCAGGAGAGAACCGTATGTGCCTACGGCAAATTTTGTTCCTACTATTCGTGCTTCCGAGGCAGGTATAAAGATAAATCCACGCGGGCTCCTGTCCTGTGTTCCGGGAATATCTAGCTATGTGGGCGGGGATGTCGTGTCAGGCGTTCTTTCCTGCGGCCTGGATAGCAGGGAAGATTTAAGTATCCTGATTGATATCGGCACAAACGGAGAGATAGTCTTAGGTAACAGGGATTTTCTGATTTCTGCTTCTGCTTCTGCAGGCCCTGCATTTGAAGGTTCAGGCGTAAGTTGCGGCATGCGCTCAAGCCGCGGCGCAATCCAGAAAATGAAGATTACGCCAGGCGATTTTCAGGTTACCTATAACACTATTAGCGAAGCTAACCCCGTTAGAAATACCGAAGCTCTTAACAAAAAAGACAAGATTTCTAACGGGGCTAAGCCGCGTGGCATATGCGGTTCAGGATATATAGATATAATTGCCCAGATGCTCGGCGTAGGTTTGTTAGATAAGAACGGTAAGATAAAGACGCTCAAGCATAAACGTATTCGCGATGGCGAATTTGGCCGAGAGTTTGTATTAGTGTTTAAAGAAGAAACAGATTCGACCTCTGATATTGTTGTTACAGAGGTCGATATTGAGAACATTAAGCGGGCAAAGGCAGCAATTTATTCTGCCACAGCTGCATTAGTAAAATATATGGCTTTGGATTTCTCTAAGATAAAGAAGATTTTTATTGCCGGAGGATTTGGCACTTATATTGATGTGGATAATGCTATAAGCATAGGGTTGTTGCCGGATTTAGACAGGTCTAAGTTTGTATTTGTGGGCAATAGTTCTTTGGCAGGTGCCCGCGCCATACTTTTGTCGTATGAGGCAATGAAAAAAGCAGATGAGATTGCCAAAAAGATTACTTATTTTGAATTATCCGTTGAGCCGGGATATATGGATGAATACATGGCAGCTTTGTTTTTTCCGCACACGGATTTAGCAAAATTTCCATCAGTAAAAAAGGAGGGACGTCTTTGAATCCAAAGCAAAGGGTGTCCCCAGAATCAAAAATCTTGCTGAAAGGGGACACCTTTCCGATCGACAATGGGGACGTTTCCGACAATGGGGACGTTTCTATTTTTCTAAGAAAAATAGAAACGTCCCCATTATAGTATAGGTATAGGTAGGTATACTGATGTCGCTGGATAAAGATGCAATCAGCTTGAGCGCATTAAGGAAGCTAGGAGAGAGGTTATGGAGTTGATGTTAGAGAAATGGTCAGGCGTAGTCTCAATAGTCAATATCGGTGCTCCTCGAGAGGAAGGCGGGACACGCTCCAGAGTTATTCAGGTCGGAGGTCAGGCAACATTGCCGTTTTTATTTGCCGAAGGCGCATTACCCCACAGGCCGGTAATTGCCTTTGAAATTTGGGACATTCCTCCCACTGAGTGGCCGCAGGAATTAAATAAAAATTATAGCGATGTTTTTAATGACCCGCTTAGTTGGGCAGAAAAATGTGTGAAGGAATATAAGGCCCAACTTTTATGCGTTAGATTACAAGGTAGCCATCCTGATTTTGGAAATAGGATGCCAGAGCAAGAGGCAAAATTCTTAAGCCAGTTATTAAAAAAAGTAGATGTGCCTTTGATTGTCTTGGGATGCGGCGACGATACAAAAGACAATTTAATATTGCCTGCCTGTTGTGAAGCAGCCAGAGGAGAACGCTGTCTTGTAGGCAGCGCGGCGCAGGATAATTATAAAACCTTAACCGCAGCGGTCTTAGCAGACGGGCACAATATTATTGCCGAATCACCCATTGATATAAATATTGCCAAACAATTAAATATTCTAATTTCTGATATGGGTTTACCTTTAGAACGTATTGTCATAAATCCTACTATTGGCGCATTGGGTTATGGCCTGGAATACGCCTATTCCATTATGGAACGCGCAAGGCTGGCTGCTTTAGCTGGTGATAAAACTGTGGCCTCGCCTTTTATCTGTTTGGTAGGACAAGAATCCTGGCGAGCCAAAGAGGCAAAGGCAGCGCAAGCAGAATTTCCTTCCTGGGGACTAGAATCAGAACGGGGAATTATCTGGGAGGCAATCACTGCTACTGCGCTTATTCAGGCCGGAGCAGATATCTTAGTGATGAGGCATCCTAAAGCGATAGAGAAGGTAAATAAGTATATAGAAGAATTGATGAAATCTTCGGTTACGTAGTTAGGTAACAGTAAGGAAGCCCGTATCGGTAACGGTTATGGTAACGTAACCGTTACCGATAGACGAAACGGGCATCGTAACCATAGCCGAATAGCGAGGGACAGGATGTTTATCATTGGTGAACTAATCAATGGGATGTATCAAAATATAGGTAAGGGAATAAAGGAGAAAAACAAGGCTGTAATCCAGAAATGCGCTCTCAACCAGATTAAAGCCGGCGCAGATGCTTTAGATGTGAATTGCGGCCCAGCTTCAAAGGACCCGGTTTCTGACATCCAATGGTTAATCCAGGCCATACAGGAAGTTACAGATAAACCTCTGGTTCTAGACTCCAGTAAACCCAAGGTGATTGAATCCGGCTTAAAGGTGATAGAGAACCCTGTAATTATAAACTCTACCAGCGCTGACCCGGAAAAATTGGAAATATTGGTGCCCTTGGCAAAGAAATATAATGCCAAGCTCATCGGTTTGACCATAAGCTCCAAAGGCATCCCCCAAAATAAAGACCAGAGATTAGAATTAGCAGCCACTATTGTGGCTAGTTGCACTGAGCAAGGATTTCCTATTGAAGGCCTTTATCTGGATCCTATTGTTCTGCCGGTTAATGTTGCCCAGGCGCAGATGAAGGATATTCTGGAAGTAATACGTGAATTTAAGATTATCTCCGAGCCTTCTCCTAAAAGTATAGTAGGCTTAAGCAATGTTTCGCAGGGGACTTGCGTGCGCAGCCTAGTCAACCGTACATTCCTGACTATGGCCGTGGCTTCCGGTTTAGACGCCGCAATATTAGACCCGCTAGATTTAGATTTAATGGACGCCGCCATTACCGCAGAATTAATCCTCAATAAACATATTTATTGTGACTCATATTTGGAGGCATACAGAAAGAAGTAAAATGACACCTAAGAAATTGCTCAGGCACATTTTCAGATTTCGCGGTTTCAACGAAAGCCTGAAACTGGCAATAAATGGTATTGCGTATCTATTCTTATATCACCGCAATATGCGCATCATCTTTACGGCGGGTATTTTCGCTCTCCTTTTAGGCCTATACCTTAAATTAAGCGGCACTGAGTTGGTTGCGCTCTGCATCACTATCACCCTGGTCTTTATGGCAGAGATATTCAATACCGCCATTGAGATGATGATGGATATGGTCAAGGTCAAATACCATACCCTGATAAAACTGATTAAAGATATTGCTGCGGCAGTGGTGCTGTTGGCTTCTCTGAATGCCCTTGCTGTAGGGTATATCCTTTTTATCAGGAGGCTGTTTAAATGATAAGACCGAAAGAGATTTTTTGTCTGTCCGTAATCTTATTTTTTCTGTGTTCGGGAGCAGGAGCTATGGAGGCCTGTTTTGCCCAGACATCCGCCAGTCAAATGGAGAGAGCACTGGAACTCTTAGAGAAAGAAAAGGCCCTGCGGGAAACCATAGAAAAGGGCCAGAAGGTATTCATTAAGAAGATTATCGTCAAAGGCGCAACGCTGCTAAGCGAAGAACGCATAAAAGAGATAATCCTGCCTTTTAAAAATCACTGGCTCACCGAAGCGGATATTAATTCAATTTTAGATTCCATCACCGCGGCATATAAACAAAAAGGCTACAATAACCAACCTGTCAAAGTCCTCTATCAGGTGAAGAAAAATCTTCTAAAAATCCAGGTGGTTGAGGGGCATTAGCTTATTAAATCTGTTTAATTTTCACCCGTAAAATAACTTGACGAGGGTGTGAGCATGAGGCATAATAAACGCACTATGGTAGGCAAACTTACCCTTTTATTATTTCTGGCATCTTTAGTCTTTCTTCCGACGATATATGTTTTAGCAGCCGTCACTCCTGAGCAGGAGATGAGGTCGCAGGAATTGCAGGAAAAGGAAAAGGCGCTCAGGGAAAAGATAGAGGCTCCCAAGAAAGCCCCGGAAGTAAAGGAAGAACTACCAGCTGCGCCAGTCCTTCCCGAAGCCAAAGAAAAAATACTCATCAGAAAAATCAACGTAACCGGCAGAACTCTTCTTTCAGAAAAAGAAATCAATGGTATCATCCTTCCCTCTGAAAATAAGGAACTCACCTTAAGGGACATACAAAAAATTGCTGACCTGATCACCGATGCCTATCGCCAGAAAGGCTACATTACCTCGCGCGCCTTCCTGCCTCCGCAAAAGATTGAACAAGGTATATTAGAAATCAGGATTGTGGAAGGAATCACGGGTGATGTAGAAGTAAAAGGCAACCGTTATTTTAAGCCTTCTCTGCTTAAGAAAAAAATTACTCTAAAGAAGGGCGAGCCGTTTAATTATAATATCTTAAGAAGGGGTTTAAGTAAGATAAATGAGCAGCCGGACAGGTTTGCGCGCACTGTGCTTGCGCCAGGCAAGGAACCGGGGACCACGGATATTGTATTAGAGGTAAAAGATAACTTACCTATACATCTGGGTTTTGATTGGGATAATTTTGGCTCGCGTTATATTAATAAAGACCGCTATACTCTTAACTTTATTGACAATAACCTTTTAGGTTTTGATGATAAACTGACTTTTCAATACCAGCTGGCCCAGGCAAGTAGGTATTTTCTAAAAAGCATACGTTACCTTCTACCTGTAAATTCAGCTCTGGAAGTAGGCTGTTATGCTGCTTTTAGCCGGGTAAAATTAGGCCAGGATTTAGAAGACTCTGGCGTCTATGGCAAAACCCAGCTTTACGGTTTATTTGCCACCCAAGCTCTGGTTAATGCAGAAAATCTTAATTTAAGCCTTAATTTCGGTTTTGACTACAAGGATATTGCCAATTATCAATCAGACACTATTTCCAGCCATGATAACCTCAGGGTTGCCAAGGTTGGCTTAGATATGGATTTAACTGATAACTTTGGCCGCACGGTATTTTCCAATGAGTTAGATTGCGGCATACCTAATATTATGGGTGGCTTAAAGGAGCAAGACCCGAAAGCCAGCCGTAGCGGCGCAGGCGGTAATTTCCTAAAAGACACCATCAATCTTTTAAGACTGCAAAAGATGCCTTTTTCTTCTAACCTGTTATGGAAAAATCAAATTCAATTAAGCCCTTACATCTTGACATCCGCCGAACAGTTTCAAATTGGCGGGATTAGCAATGTGCGGGGTTATCCGCCGGCAGAAGCAGTGGGAGACAGAGGTTATGCTATGACCTGGGAGTGGTCAATACCGCCTTATTTTGTCCCCAGAGAGATAAAGGTTCCTTTTTCCAAAGCAAAACTTTATGATGCCATTAGGGTTGCGATGTTTTATGATTGGGCTAATACGCGCTTAAGAAGGCCATCAGCAACTGAAGAAAAGAATAAGACTTTAAGGTCAGCAGGTTGCGGTTTGCGCTTTAACCTGCCGGAGGATTTTTCTTTAAGGTTAGATATCGGTTGGCCGTTGGATAATACTCCATCGGATAGCGACCACGCGCATACCTGGGTCCAGGTCACCAAAGATTTCTAAATTTCCTTCCTGCCAAAACTCCTGTCAACGCAAACCCTCCGCTAAAAATTATATTGCAATTTATTAACAAATATGTTAAACTTTTGCTATGAAGCTAGAAGAGTTCCTTAAACGCGTGCGCGGCTTGCCGGTAATAGATGCTGAGAATCTGCTTGCCGGCGTCACTAATCCGGCTCCGGTTAAAGTGCAATTGAGCCGCTGGTGTAAATCCGGCAAACTAATTAAGCTCAAGAATAATATTTACCTGTTAGCCGAAAGTTTCCGCAAAGTGGATATTTACGAGCCTTACATTGCTTCAGTGCTCAAGAAGCCTTCGTATATCAGCCTCCAGAAGGCATTTGAATACCACGGGCTTATTCCTGAAGGAGTGCCGGTCTATACCTGCGTTACCACTAAGCGCCCCGGGAAAATTATTACTCCAATTGGCACATTTGACTACCGTCATATCAAAAATAGCCTTTTTTGGGGATATGATTCATTCACGGTGAATAAACAGCTGGCATTTATCGCCTGCCCTGAGAAGGCGCTGCTTGATTTTTTTTATTTAAAGGGTTTACGGGTTGATGGCGGCTATTTAGAAGAAATGCGGCTGCAAAATTTTAGGAAAATCAATTTCAGTAGGCTGATGGAATACGCTAGGAAATTCCAGAGCCCGGGGATTCTAAGGGTTGTTCAGGTTATTAAGAAATACGCTACTAAGCGTAAAATTGAGGAAAAGCATTTATGAAAGATTATGTGTTAGAACTGGTATCCAAGAAAGAAGGATACAATGCCAAGCTGAATGCGCTCCGGGAATACCTGCAGGCATATATCTTAAGAGTAATGCATGACGAAGGCGTATTCCGTTCGGTTGCGTTCTTAGGAGGCACAGCG
>DCOU01000027.1:10405-12355 GCA_002322525.1 Candidatus Omnitrophica bacterium UBA1562
CTGCTTAAAAAAATCATGTCGGAACTATCGGCAGCCGGATATGATGCTTCGCTTATCTATAACGACAAAAAAACCGTAAATTCGGCTTTTGTTAAATTCTCAGGCCTGATGTTTGAGGCGGGCATTTCGCCTTTAAAAAGCCAAAAATTTTCTATTAAGATTGAAATTGATAGCAAGCCTCCCGAAGGAGCTATTCTTGAAATCCAGCTCGTAAATAAATATTTCCCGATTTCGTTTTTATCTTATGATATCAAGTCGCTATTTGGCGGAAAACTGCATGCGCTACTAAGCAGAAAATATGCAAAAGGCAGGGACTATTTTGACCTCGGATGGTATTTATCAAAATGGAGAGGAATAGAGCCGAATTTTGTGCTGCTTAAAAACGCCCTCCAGCAGACAAGTTGGAGCGGGGAACTGCCTGATAAAGATAACTGGAGAGAATTAATTTATAAGGTTGTTGAGCGCGTGGATTGGAAAAAGGTTAAACAAGATGTTGAGCAGTTTCTGGAAAATCCTTTGGATTTGAATATTTTTACTCAAGAGAACGTAATGCGACTTCTAAAATTGACATAAACCACCAATTTTGTAAACACCATTTGTAAACACCTTTTACCTTGAAAAATGGGTAATTTTGTGGTATACTATAAACAATATTAACCAAAACCAAAGGTAAATCTTGGTAAAACTCTTTAAAAGACTGAATTTTAAGTATTGGGTAGTAATAATAGCCGTGCTATTGTGCTGCCCTTATTTTTTATATGCCCTTCCTGATGGCGAAAGCATCATTGAAGGAACCGCCACCTTTGACCGCTCCGAGCCCAATACCTTAAAAATAAATACCTCATCCGATAAACTGATTGTAGAATATACGGGTTTCAACATTTCCACCAATGAAAGTGTATTTTTCATTCAGCCTTCTGCAAATTCCGTTGCCTTAAACCGCGTTACCGGTTCATCTATCTCTGACATCTCTGGTTTACTCAGCGCTAATGGTATCATTTATCTTATTAATCCCAACGGCATAAACATTTCTCCTAATGCCAGGATAGATGTGGCAGCTTTGGTTGCCTCTACCTTAAATATCTCCAATGCAGATTTCCTAAGCGGAAAATTTGATTTCTATAAAGTATTAGGTAAAAACGGTTACATTGTAAATCAGGGAAATATTATTGTGCGTAATGGTGGCTTCGTGGCTTTGCTTTCCCAGGCAATAGAAAATAAAGGAAGCATAATCGCGAATTTAGGCACCGTGGTCTTGGCAAGCGGCGAAAAGATGACTCTGGCCCTGGATGACTTAAATGAAATCTCCGTAGTTATTGATGAAGCGGTAAAAGATGTAGTTTTAGGCCCGAACGGAGAAAAGGTGCTTAGTGCGGTCAAAAACAGCGGCACCATTACTGCCAATGGCGGCAAGGTGATTTTAACCGCCAAGGTCTTAAATAATGTCTTTGATTATGCCATTAATAACACCGGTATCATTGAAGCCAAATCCGTAGTGAACAAAAACGGCCTAATTGAATTGGTGGCAAGTGGCGCACCCATTGTAAATACCGGCACATTAAATGCCGGCACAGTAAAAGTTGATGCTAAGGATACAATCTTTATTAATAAAGGTAAGGTAATAGCTGGCGCAGAGAGCACCGTTGATGCAAGCGGTAAAATTGCCATCTTGGCAAACACTTTAGTCCAGGGCGGCTTGATTTCCGCAGATAAATTAGTTACAATAGAAGCAGAGGATATAAGCGTGGTTTTGGATTATACACCTCTGGCTATGGAAATAGACCCTGTTTTAAATACGAGCCCAGGGGTAATTATTCAGGCACCTCAAGTAAAGATAATTGCCAGGCAGTTTGGAAGTAGTGCTGCGCCTTTGAATATTAACGCAGCCCTTACCTATATAAATAGGACACAAGGCGACATTAATATCTTGGATAGTTTAGGTATCGGAAC
>DCOU01000038.1 GCA_002322525.1 Candidatus Omnitrophica bacterium UBA1562
ATTATCTATTCTTTTCCCTTTAACTATTCCGCAATGACCATGAGAGGTATATCCACACAGACAAACGTCTGTAATTACAATTAAATCTTTAAATCTTTCCTTTACTGCTCTTACCGCCTTTTGAACAATACCATCCTCTCTATAAGCAGATGAACCTACCTCATCTTTTGTTTTAGGGATTCCGAATAAAAGTATGGACTCTATCCCCGTGCCTTTAGGTATATCTCTAAGTAACTTGTCAATTGAAAAATGATATACGCCGGGCATGGACTTAATGGGCTCTTTTATACCTTTACCTTCCACCACAAAGTAAGGCAAAATAATATTTTTAGGATGAAGTTGGGTTTCGCTTATCCAATCCCGGACAAAGCTTTTTTCTCTTAGTCTTCTTAAGTCTATAACAGCCTGCATCTTTTGGCCTCTCTTAGAGTAACTTTGCCTATACATCTAACTTTTACATTTTTGGGCACCTTTTTATATTTTTTTTTAAAATTCCTTACCGTTGAAGGGCTGGTAAACATAATCTCATCAAAGGTATTCAAGTCTAAGTCTGGCAAATCCTTGGGTATTACATTTCTATAAGCAAAACTGGTAGTTATTTTTGCTCCTAATCTTTTGAATGCCTTCTCCAAACCCTTATCCGAAATATCCGAACGGGGCAAAAATATCCTCTTGCCTCTTATATCTAAGCTCTTAAATTCCCTAACCAAGCCTTCCGAGGACTCTTTCTGGGGTAGCAAATCCGCTATAATTCCAAAGCCCAAGAGTCTATTTTTTGTAGAATTCCCGATAGCCGCAATCTTTATGCCAGCAAGTATTCTTGAATCATAGCTTATCGCACTTAATCTCTTAAAGAAGTATTCGACTGCATATCTGCTTACAAAGACTATCCAATCAAAATTTCTAATGTCTTTTAAATAATTATCAAATTCCTTATAGTCATCTAAGGGCTCGATCTTAATTAAAGGAAGATAAAAATAAGTGCCTCTTATAAAAAATCTTTCCTGCGACAGGCCAGTAAACAAAATTCTTTTGTTTTTCTTAAGCCAATTAAATTCTTTCTCTAACTTTACCCCGTTAGAGATACATTTGGCTGAAACTAATTTACGGTCACCTGAAGGTGACCTATCTCTAACGGGGTTTACTACTTTGCCAACAATAACTATTGCCGGCGGCTTTAAACTTTGCTCTTTGGCCTTTTGCGCAATATCTTTTAAGGTGCCGATTAAAATTCTCTGGGTTATTAAACTGGCATTCTCGACTATCGCCACCGGTGTATTCTCATCCTTTCCTGCACCAAGTAAACGGGAAACTATTTCATCCAAATTCTCTACTGCCATATATAAAACTATGGTGCCAATTTTTGCTATGCTTTCCCAGTTAAGTAAACTTTCTTTCTTTATCGGTTCCTCATGGCCGGTAACAAAAACACAACTGGAAGCAAATCTTCTATCGGTCAAAGGAATGCCCGAAAATGCACTTGCGGCACTGGCAGAAGTAACTCCTGGCACAATCTCAAATTCTATTTTTTCTTTGGTTAAAGCCTTGAGTTCCTGGGAACACCTGCTAAATATTGTGGGGTCGCCATTCTTTAGCCTTGCCACCTTTTTCCCTTCTTTAGCTTTCTTAATTATTAAGCTATTTATTTTATCCTGATGCACCAAAAATCCGTTAGAGTATCTTTCTTTACCCCGCCCTTTATCAATATACAGCGTCTCTTTGTAGGAAAAAGGGCTG
The DNA here is from genome assembly GCA_002322525.1 of Candidatus Omnitrophica bacterium UBA1562. GTDB lineage: Bacteria > Omnitrophota > Gorgyraeia > Gygaellales > Profunditerraquicolaceae > UBA1562. The sequence continues at coordinate 1,738 of DCOU01000038.1, forward strand.
GGTTTACCTAACTTATCGCAACATAATAATTGCGCGCCATCCTTTGCATATTCCAAAAGACTCCTATCCACGAGGTAGTCATAAATAACCACATCCGCTTCTTTAAGAATATTTAATCCTCTCAGCGTTATTAAGTCAGGCTTTCCGGGACCTGCTCCAACTAAATAGACTTTGCCTTTCATAATAAAACAACCTCCCGGGAATCAATTACTGAAAGCAAGTTATGCAGATGTAAATCTTCAGCTCTTGCGACAATGGCTAAAGACCCCTGCCAAGGATGGGGTTTAAGAATCTCAAATGGTATTCTTTGGGAAATCCTATCTTCCAGCCCCAATCTAATCAAACCAGCGGCAGCAATCACAATGGTATCTAAGTCTGTTTCATCAAGTATCTTTAATCTCTCCTCGATATTGCCGCGGATATCTATAATCTGAAAATCCTTTCGATAGTTTTTAAGTTGAATCTTACGCCTTAAGCTACTTGTCCCTATTTTTGCGCCCACCTTCAGTTCATCAAGGGTTAGATTATTCTTTGAAACCAAGGCATCGTAAGGATCGATGGACTTTGTAATGGCCGCGATAAAAAGTCCGGGCGCCAAATTATCCGGCAAGTCCTTTGCGCTATGTACAACAAAGTCAATTTCACCCTTTAAAAGTGCCTCATCTATTTCTCGGGTAAAAAAGTCGCTTCCTTCTATTTGCGATATAGGCGTAAACTTATCCTTATCGCCATATGTATCTATACCTATAATCTCTACATTAAGATCGGGGTAGAATTTCTTTAAATTGCTTACCACCTCTTCTACCTGCTTAAGCGCAAGAAGGCTGGTTCTGGTTCCAATACGGTAAGTTTTTGCCATAATCTCTCTGCCTTTATTTTTATGACCTCTTCAATTTTCTTTGCTTCTTCTTTCTTTTTCTCAAAGTTCTTCTTTATTACAGTACCTAAATCTTCTAAACAGAAAAGCTCAACGCCCATTATATCTTTTACTAGAGGCTCAACATTCCTGGGTAAAGCAAGGTCAACTATAAGAAGCCCGTGATTAATAAGGCCTTCTAAAGTTTCCTTTTTAATAATAAAATGCGGGCTTGCTGTAGCGGTTATGACTACATCCGCCTTTTTCAAAGACTCTCTTAATCTATCGAATCTTACCGCCGCACCATTAATCTCACTTGCCAATGCCTTTGCCTTTTCAAAAGTCCGATTAGAAACAAAGATTACGTTGGGCCTTTCTTTTTTTAGGTACTGCAAAACTAATTCGCTCACCTTTCCTACTCCAATAATTAAAATATTCTTACTCGAGAGGTTACCCAATCGTCCTTTTATAAAATCTAAAGCCAGGCTTCCTACAGAAATTTTACCTTCAGATATCTTAGTTTCTTTGTGTATCATCTTGGCGAAAGACAGAGCCTGAATAAATGTTTTCCTCAAAAACTCATCAGCAAAACCAATCTCTCTTGCTTCAAGATATGCCTGTTTAACTTGCCCTGAAATTTGTGTCTCACCAAGAATCAACGAATCTAGGCCGCAGGTAACCGCAAATAAATGCCTAAGTGCTTCTTTTGCCTCATATGTATAAAGGTAAGGCAAAAAATTTTTTGTCTCAATTTCATGGTATCGCGAAAGAAAATTTATTATCTGGCCTCTTGCACTTTCGAGATTTTCTGTGCTAGCATAAATCTCCATTCGATTACAAGTAGAAAGAATAACCGCTCCCTTAAATATTTGCCATTCCTTTAAGAGAAAAAGGGCGTTTTTTAGCCTCTTTTTAGGAAAGACGAGTCTCTCCCTCAATTCAATTGGACTAAACTTGTGATTTGTGCCAACCACTATTAAGTTCATTCTATCTTGACTTCCTCTTCGTTTATTTTTCCCTCAACAATCTTGAAGGACCTTATGCTCGGGTTATCTTTATCCTTTATTGAAGCAATCACGTACGATGCCTCAGGATAAAAAGCCAATTCTACATCGTGTTCAGATGGATAAGCCTCTGTCTCAAGATGCGAATGATATATCCCCACCATCTCAAGGCCTAAATTACGTATTTCTTTCATCACTTTGAGCTGTTCTTTCGGGTCCATAAAGAATGAATTTGGGCTTCTATCTGTATTAGCCATCCTATAAATCTTTATAATCCTGCCTTCTTTACCTGCTAATATCCCGCAGGCCTCATTAGGAAATTCTCTTTTAGAGTGCTCTATCATCTGCTCAAACAAACTTTTTGCAATATAAATCATTTTTTAACCCCTAAAAGTAAAAGCATAGAATAACAAATTATTATACTTAAGACAGGCGTCAGCATCCAAACCTTCAGGATTTTCTTAGTTATAGGGTGAACCAAGGTCTGGCTATGATTTTTCTCCTCCTTTGCAGTATGTATGGCCAGAATAGACAAAGAGGAAAACTGGACATAGGGCGCAGGAAGACCCAAAACAGAACATGTAATAATAAAAGTGCTGACTACCATGGAAACGATTGAGGCCGATATCGTACCCAAAGGAACAATCTCCTTACTTACGGTATTAAGCACTCCTTTGCCTAAAATAAGCCCTCCTAGACCAAAGAGCAGAGAAAAAATTAAAAAACCCGGTCTTGGACTTACTATATTTGCCGCCATAAGAGGCCCTACGACATTAGCCACATTATTAGTGCCAATACCAAATGCGCTATAGAAGTCAGTGAAAAGTGTCCATTTTTTAAGCTTGGCCTCGTGGCAGAAAAATTTTTCATAGAATCTTAAGTTCTTCTGCCGCGGCGGATAAATCTTGCGCGCAATAAAATAAGTAAGAAAATACGATAAAAGAGATACACCAACCCAGACAAAAATCAAATACCTGATCAGAGAAAAATTTAAAGATTTGAAATATAACCCTGCCCCCACAAAAGAGCTAATGATAATTATGCTTGTTGACTGTGGTATTTTAAGGACGTTTGCCAAAAATAATGCGATACAAGCTGAAAAAAGAATCACTAAAACCACTGGTTGAGTAATAAGTTCTGGAGCGATAATTTTACTGCTTAATGTCTTTGCAACCCTTCCCCCTACAAGCAACGCCCCTATAAGCACAAATATAGTAAAGAGAACTACGGCCCTATTTTTTTTAATAATGTTACTTCCCACGCTAGGAGCAAATGACACTGCTAAACCTGAGGCCCCCATGTTCATCGCCCAAAATATAGAAATAATTATAAGGAGTAATATCTCGATCATTTTCTCACTCAAATCCCATCACCAGCCACGTTCTTTAGTGGCCGGGTATGGATTCCGCATTCGCCGCCGCATTTGCTTGTGCCAATCCAACGGCCAGAGCGTTCGTCTTCTTCGTTAGTAATCCTGGTGCAGGGTGCGCAACCTAAAGACCTGTAACCTTGTCCGTAAAGAGGATTCACCTTTACTCCGTTGAGAGCCAGGTATTGCCAAACTTCTCTTTCCTTCCAAACAAGAATTGGATTCAGCTTAATCAAACCTTTATCCCGCTCTTCAACCTCTTTAAAGTCTGTGCGCGTCCTTCCTTCTGTACAACGCAAACCTGTAACCCAGCACTTGACTCCCATCTCTTCAATTGCTCTGCGGATAGGTTCTACCTTTAAAATATCGCAGCATTTATCTGGGTCTGTTTCATAAAGTTTATCTGGTATCTCTGCATCGCTTTTATAAATTTTAATTTCAGGGTATCTAACTACTGTTTCATGCATAAATTGAACAGTCTCTTTTGGTTTAAACCTTGTGGTAATAATAAAACCTCTGATTTTTGGGCTAACTTTTTTTGCCAGATCCCAGACTGTTACAGAATCCTTGCCCAGACTATTAGCAACTACCAAGCCATCACCATATTTTTCATATGCCTCTTTTGTGAGTGCTAAGGACCTCTCTACTTTTTGTTTAAAATTCAAAGTTTCTACCAAGCTTTTAATATCATCCTGGTTGTTTAATAAACTCATTTGACTGCTCCCTCCTTAAATTTGGTAAACAATCGTTTCTTTTTGCGACTTTACCTGTTTGGCTAAATCCTCAAAGGTTATATTGTCGATTATATTCGAAGTACAGCGCGTAACCTCCCGCCATATGTTCCTAAAAATACATTTATATATATCTTTGCAGCCCGAATAGTTCCGTTCAATGCAAGCTAAAGGTTCAATAGGGCCATCTATAAATCTGACAACATCGCCCAGTTTTATTTGCAAAGGTGATTTGACTAAAAGATAACCTCCGACTTTACCCCTGCGACTTTCCACAAATCCGCCCCTTTTTAAATCCAGCAACACCTGTTCTAAGAATTTTAGGGGTATATCTGCATGCTTGGCCAGATCATGAATGGTCACTAACTCTCCATAATGCAAGGATAAATCCAAAATTGCCTTTAATGCGTAGTCTCCTTTGTAGGTTATGTGCATAGTCGTTGCTTCCCCTTCTTGTATATTAACTCTATTAACATAGTAGAGTATAATCTAAAAATAGAAATTGTCAAGTATTTTTTAGAGATAAAACTGACCATTGCCCCTGCCAATAAAAATACGGGAATAAAGCAGGCCAGAATATGTAAAGCAATGTATTCTTTTAAAGCTAAAAATCCTCCAAAGATTAATTCTTTGATCATTATTTGTCTTAGGTGGTAAATTGATGTTGGGACAAGTATCTGAATGCGCTCAGTGCGGCTTTAGCACCTTCTCCTGCGGCAGTGATAATCTGCTTTTCGGGTACATCGGTAACATCTCCGGCAGCAAAGATACCCGTAATATTGGTTTCGTAGGCAGATTTGTTAGTTTTCACCCAAACTTTATCCTCTATTTTTTTAAGCTCAATTACTTCTTCGTTTTCTTTTAGGGCAATCTCAAATTTGCGCATATGTTCCTCAAACTTAGCTGCCAAATCCGGTCCTGTAATAAACTGATAACCTGTATAATTCTCTATATCACCGCTCAGCGCTGCCTGGCCACCGATGTCTTTGGTAATAACCAAGAGGCTCATTCTTTTACGTGCTGCGTAGACTGCCGCGGTTATCCCTGCCGGCCCTGCACCGATAATGATTAAGTCATACATATCTATAATCCCAGTGCGCTTTTTATTCTTTCTTTGTCAAATCCTACAATGATTTCACCTTCGATGTCCAAAACCGACACGCCCATTTGGCCGGATTTTTGCACCATTTCCTCCGCAGCTTGCTGATTATTTGAAACATCAATATCTTCAAAAGTTATATTGTTGTCCTTTAAGAATTGCTTAGTCCTAATGCACCAGGGACAGATAGGGGTACTATAGATTTTTACTGTCTTATTCATATTTTTCTCTTTATCTTAAGTTAAATTTCTCTTCAAATCGGACAAGATTTTTAAATGACCCTGCTCCTGCGTAATTAAGGCATCCACAATCTTGAGGTCATATTCTGGCACTACCTTTTTCATACCTTCATAAAAAACGATGGAATCCTTCTCAAACCCTATACCCATATTCATAGCTTCTTGGTCGCTTTTTATAGTCTTGGCTATCTCTTTTCCTTTATCTTTTTGGGTAAATACATATTCGCTGGCTAAAGCGTTCATATAGGCAAAATATTCATCGGCATCCAAACCTGATGGCTCATATTTTTCTGTTTTATTTAAAATCTCTTGAAAAGTTTTAATATGTTTTTCCTCTTCGCCGGCTAAATATTTAAATATCTCAGAGGCTTTTTGATTTTTTGATTGGCTGGACAATGTATTATAAAAATCCCTCCCATTTTTTTCGATCTGAATTCCTAATTTTACTATCTCACTACCGGCAAATATGTTGTCCATCAACTTCCTCCTCAATAATTTTCGCAAAGGAGCTCGTAAAATCCTTGCGGATGGGCACAGGCAGGACATTCTTTAGGCGCTTCTTTGCCTTCGTGGACATATCCGCAATTTCGGCATTTCCATTTAACCACCGTATCCTTTTTAAACACCTTACCTTCCTTTACATTCCTGAATAATTTTCTGTATCGTATTTCATGTTGCTCTTCTACTTCTGCTATCTCCTTAAACTGATTAGCTACTTCTTCAAAGCCCTCTTTTCTTGCTGTCTCTTCTGCCTCTTTGTAAAGTCTTGTCCATTCAAGATTTTCACCGTCTCCAGCGGCTTTCAGATTTGCCGCAGTATCACCCATCAGACCAGCTGGATAACTGGCTCTAATCTCTACCTCCCCACCTTCTAAAAACCTAAAAAACCTCTTGGCGTGCTCTTTTTCATTATCAGCGGTCTCTAAAAATATTGCGGCTATTTGTTCATAGCCAGCATTTTTCGCCACAGAAGCAAAATAGGTATAGCGATTTCTTGCCTGAGATTCTCCAGCAAAAGAGGCAAGAAGGTTCTTCTCTGTTTTTGTCCCTTTCAAACTTTTCATCTTTTCACCCCCTTGTCTATGATTTTTTTAAAATATGCCTCGCATATTAAGATACAACAAAGTAGGGAATATTACAACTGCTTTCTGTCCGCATTGATTACAAAACATCTTTTGCTTCCTTATAAGTATATCTTTTCTGCCAAGTCCTTACCCGCCTGAGTAAGAAATATCTTATTAAGTAACGCCGCGGTTTTTTCTTTATCTTTGCTGTCCACTTCATCCTTTAAATTCACCAGCCAGTCCGCATCGTATAATACCTTAAAATTTTGCGTATTGATTTTGCCAGGGGTATGATGCTGGGCGATAATTTCGCAAATCTCATCAATATCTTCTTTTTTAAACCCGACCTTAAGCAGGATAATTCTCGCAATCTCTGGACCCTCCTTTTCCTGAAAATGACCTGCGCTTGAGCCATATTTTTCTTCTGCCACCTTTATTCCCATATCATGCAGGATACTTGCGGGAATAACGATATACCAGTCTGCCTTTTCTTGTTTTAAGAGTTCCTCGGCAAAATGCATCACGTTTTTGGCGTGGTTTATCCGTTTTATATCACTCCCAAAATACTCTTCTAACTCTTTCAGGAGTTTTTGTTTTGTGGTTATAACTTTATTGCGCATATATTTGCTGTAGACCTTAAGACCCCAGACATCCCTGGGCATACCTACACTAGTCAAGGCAGCTTTGGCCTTCCTCGCGGAGAATAGTAGTTTTACAATGCAGGCAGGTTGCTTTAATCTCATCTGTCCATATCTCTATTTCTTGCAAACAGGATGGACATTTTATAATTTCCGGTTCAGGTTGTCTAAACCTTTGCGCTCCCGGACAGTTAGAAATCACTTTAATATCTCCTGCAAATCCTTTTCTGACTGGCTAATTAGCCGAAGATCAAATTTATCTCTTAAAACATTAAATACGCCTTTAGAGATAAATTCCGGCGCCACAGGCCCTATGTATATGCCTTTAATATTTAATGCTAAAAGTGACAATAAAATCGCAACCGCCTTCTGCTCGAACCAGGTAAGCACAAGCGATACCGGCAGGCTATTTACGTCTGTATTTAATGCCTCTGCTAGCGCCTTTACTATCTCAATGGCTGAATAGGCGTTATTACATTGGCCCAGATCTATCAGCCGAGGGATACCTTCAATTTCACCAAAGTCCAAATCATTAAACCTGTATTTACCACAGGCCAAGGTTAGAATTAAACAATCCTTTGGAACAATCCTGGCAAATTCCCGATAGTATTCACCTTTTTTGCCTGGCGTGTCGCAACCTCCTATAAGGAAAAAGTGTCTAATCTTTCCATCCTTTATAAGAGAAATAAGCTTATCAGTCAATTCTAAAACGTTTCGGTAGTGAAAACCAGTTAAAATAGTAATGCCTTCTTTATTTTTTAACCTTGACAATGATTGGGCCTTTTTGATTAAATCTGAGAAATCCATATTCTTAATATGCTTAACCCCTTTTATACCAGCAACACTACAGGTGAATAATCTGTCCCGATACGAGTCTTTGGGGAGAAGCACACAGTTTGTGGTGGCTAAGATTGCTCCTGGGAAATCATCAAATTCTTCTCTTTGTTTTGCCCAAGCTCCGCCCCAATTTGCGACCAAGTGTTTAAATTTCTTTAGCTCAGGATAGCTATGCGCTGGCAACATCTCTCCATGGGTATAAATATTTATTCCTTTGCCTTCGGTCTGCTTAATTAACTCATAAAGGTCTAAAAGGTCATGGCCAGTAACCAAAATACCGTGACCTTCTTTTGCCCCGGTTGAAACTTTAGTAACTTGGGGGAAACCAAATCTTGCCGTATGCGCCCTATCCAGAATCTCCATCGCTTTTATATTCATCTGACCGGCTTTCAGCACATACTCTATAAACCTGTCAGCGTCAAAATTAACATTGGTCAGGGTAGTAAATAAGGCTTCGTTAATAAAGGAATCTATTTTCGCATCCGAAAAGCCCAGCCTTTTGGCATGGTAATTATAGGCAGCTATTCCTTTTAATCCAAATATAAGAATATCCTGCAAACTTGCCACATCCTCGTCTTTACCGCACACACCATGAACTTTACACCCACCAGGCATTGTCTGAGAACATTGATAACAAAACATAAGAGCACCTCCTTAAATGAAGCCACAATTTACTGAACGAAGTGAACGTAAATTGTAGGGCTGAATTTTTACATTTCCCTTGATACCTATAGTAACTTCTTTAAAAGGTATTTTCTTCCCAGATAAATCTATTGCCTCTTTTACAATATGTACCAATCCAAAGCAACAAGGTACTTCCATATGAACGCAAGTTATAGATTTTATATTGTTATTTTTAATAATCTGGGTAAGCTTTTCTTGGTAAAATTGAATATCATCTAACTTGGGACAGCCAATCAGTAAAATCTTTCCTTTTAATAAATCTTGGTGAAAATCCGCATAGGCAAAAGGAACGCAATCAGCAGCGATCAAAAGATCAGCGTTTTCCAGATATGACGCCTGTGGCGGAACAAGCATAATCTGAACAGGCCAGGTTTTAAGCTGAGATTCCTGCTTTGCTCCTGTTTTCTTTTTTGTTAGAATGCTCTCTTTCTTGCTAAAATCCATAACCTTAGAGCTGGGGCAACCGGAAAGGACAGAGATAGGATGTTGCTGTTTTCCAGATGAAGTGGTTTCTTTCAAGGGAATTTCTATGTTTTTTTCTTTTAGATAATCTATTGCCTGCTTAAGATATTTATCCTGGTTATGTTCTTTAAGGTGCTCAAAGTGAGCCTTTATTACGTTTTTCCCCTGCCTTATAATATTTTCCATAACTTTATTCTCATCGTAGGGCTCCGCTTCCCTTTCCTCTATAGTAATTGCACCTTGTGGACAGTGGCCAATGCAAGCGCCCAGACCATCACAAAATAAACCACTAATTAACCGTGCCTTATCATCAATAATCTGTAACGCCCCCTCGGGACAGTTAGGAATACATAAGCCGCACCCGTTACATTTTTTCTCATCAATCTTTATTATCTTTCTTTTTGCCATAAGTTAACTCCTCTTTAATAAGGAAGCTATGGTAATGGATTCTAATTTTGACGCTACATATTTCTCAATACCGTCTATTTTTCTTTTTAGTGGACAGGTATTCCTATTTGGACAGAGCTTCTTTTTAAAGATACATTCATTTAATTTTAATGGGCCCTGAAATATCTTTATTAAATCAACCAAAAATATCTTATTTACTGGAAGAGCTAAACTAAAGCCACCGCCATAGCCCTTGGAGGCCTTAAGAATACCCTTATTATGCAATGTTTGAAGGATCTTTCTCAAAAAAGGCCGGGGTATTTTCAATTCTTTTACTAAAGTTCCTACAGGGACTATTCTGGCTTTAGAATTTGCTATAAAGCAGAGCGCTCTTACAGCATAATCGGTATTACGCGTTATTAACTTCATAAAGTAATGATACCATATTAGTATCATATGTCAAGAAAAAAATATGATTTATTTTATTTCTTGTTCTTCAAGGTTTCGAGAACAGCGTTTGAGGCATTAGCAACAAACAGAGAGGAAATAAAGAGGCCGTATGCTGGTATAAACTTAAATACTAAAAATGCGGTTATTCCTGCAATGCTGCCAAAAGTAAACCCCGTTACACCCCACCCTGAAGTGAGGCATTCTGGGTGTAACGGGGTAAAACCTTTGGCTAGCCCAAGGCCTGATGTCTTGGGTTCAAGGATTAATCTGCTGGGTAAGCAATATATATCCCAAGGGCTATTATCAAGTAGATATTCGACTCTATGTTCCAGGTAAGGGGAATCTTAAAAAGCGTAGCAGTAAAGAGCGCAAAGTTTGCCGGATTAAAGATGTGCCGCTCTTTATATCGGACAATGTTCTTAGAGATAATCGCCAATAGAGAAAAAATAAACAGGAAATACCAGGATTGGTGATAATCGATAATGCCTGCTACAATAAATCCAGAGATTATCGCACTCCTAGGTTTAACCCTTTGGTGAAAAAGAAATCGTTTAATAATAAAATCGCTGCTCGCAGCAATAAAGATACCTCCCAATACCCAGAGACTGAAACGCGGGCTTTCTTGAGGTAGTTTGACAAGAAAAAGAACACTTAATAGAATTATTAACTGATTTCTTTTATCGCTTAAAAATTTCCTCACCCCGTTACAAATTTTATATACCTTTGTTTCGCTGCAATTACATCCTTCCATTGTCATTTCAAAATCACTTTTATATTTTAGTATTTATCAGAATTTGTAACGGGGCTCACTCTTTGACTACTAACATTGCCTTCATCGTATTATGGCCTTTGCCGCAATATATAGAGCACAAAATGTCAAATTCGCCATTTTTGTCTGCTACAAATTCTATCCTCTGCGTCTGGTCTTTTTTTACCGGCACATTTATATTATATTCTTCAATATAGACTCCGTGTGGGACATCGCGAGATATAGCAAGTATTTTTGCGATATCACCTTTTTTAACTTCAATTACCTCGGGCGAGAAACCAAACTGATAAGCCTCTAAATTAAATTCTTTTATTTTTGTAATATACTTTTGCGGCTCTTTTTTAAACTCCTCTATGCACATCGGGCAGCAGAAATAATAGGTCTTGCCCTCATAGGTATAGGAGTATTCTTTTGAGGCTGGTTCATGTATCACAGGGCAGATGCCTAAATTTTGTTGCACCTTACTTGCCTCTCGCATCATATGATGTCCTTCATTGGCATAAGTCAAAGTCAATCCTAAGGCCCATATTAAAATTATATTGAATATTAATCTCATTTTATACCCCCCCTTTAGATTAAAGAAAAAATATAGCCCAATACTAATGAACTAAGCGAGATGAATCCTAAATAAATCAATAAAATCTTCATTCCAAATTCTTTTTTCAGAACCAATATTGTCCCATAACTGGTAATTGGGCCGGCTAATAAAAGAACCCTACCTGCACCCTCACTCAACCCCTGTTTTATAAAGGCATCTACCAAAGGAACAGTGGCAGTTGAGCAGATATACATCAAAAGGCCAAATACCAAAACAAAGAGATATCCCAAGAACCCTCAGCCGCCTTTTTTAAACAAAAATAACATCATCACCGCGATTAATATTACACCTAACCATCCCGTCATTTAGACTCTTTCTAAATATTCCTCCTATATCTTCTCATTAACAGAGAATTACCTACTACCGATACTGAACTAAACGCCATTGCCGCTCCGGCAATCATGGGATTCAAGAGAAATCCTGTAAATGGATACAATATTCCAGCCGCGATAGGAATACCCGCCGTATTATAAAAGAATGCCCAAAAGAGATTCTGTCTGATTTTCTTCATCGCGTAGCGGGATAAATCCATAGCCATCACTACATCTCTTAAATCATCTTTTATGAGAACAATATCTCCTGACTCTATCGCCACATCTGTGCCCGTGCCTATAGCAATGCCTATGTCTGCTTGAGTTAATGCAGGGGCATCATTTATTCCGTCGCCCACCATAGCTACTTTTAAGCCTTCAGTTTGAAGCTTCTTAATCTCTTGGGCTTTATCTTTAGGAAGAACCTCAGCCAGAACTCGATCTATACCAACCTGCTTAGCTATAGCTTCTCCTGTTCGTTTATTATCTCCGGTTATCATAACAACCTGCTTGCCCATGCGTTTGAGTTTAGCCACCGCTTCTTTAGAAAACTCCTTTAAAGTATCCGCTACCCCAACCACGCCTTTTAGCCGATTATTAACCGCAATCAACATTGCTGTCTTGCCTTCACTTTGCAATCTCTCCAAGTCCTCTATGGCTTGCGATATGTCTATATTTCTTTCTTGCATCAACCTTTTGTTGCCTAAGAGAACCTGATTGTTATCAATTATCGCCCTAACCCCTTTGCCGGTTATAGATTCAAAATCCTCTATATTTCGCAACTTTATATTCTTTTCTTGAGCGCCTTTTACAATTGCCTCTCCCAAAGGATGTTCAGACTTCTTCTCAACCGAGGCTGCTAATATTAAAACCTCCTCATCTGAAACAGCATAAGAGACAACATCTGTAACCTTAGGCTCTCCTTTAGTTAAGGTTCCTGTCTTATCAAACACAATCGCCTTTATTTGATGGGCAATCTGCAAGCTTTCTGCGCTTTTGATTAAAATGCCATTCTCAGCACCTAATCCAATTCCTACCATAACTGCAGTGGGTGTTGCCAGGCCCAATGCGCAAGGACAGGCAATAATAAGGACGGCAATAAAAACTGTTAAAGCAAATAAAAAATCTTTACCTACAAGTAACCAAATGATAAAAGCTAAAATTCCTATAACCATAACCCCGGGTACAAAATATGCGGACATCTTATCTGCCAGTTCCTGAATGGGCGCCTTAGACCCTTGAGCTTCCTCTACTAATTTTATAATCTGGGCAAGAGCAGTATCTTTCCCAACCTTTGTTGCCTTAAATTTGAAACTGCCAGTTCTATTTATGGTTGCGCCTATTACTTGGCTTGCTTCTGTCTTCTCAATAGGGATACTCTCGCCTGTAATCATTGATTCATCAACACTGGAATGGCCTTCGGTTACTATCCCATCAACTGGAATCTTCTGGCCTGGCTTTACAATCACAATATCGTCAACTGCGACCTCTTCTATAGGAATTTCTTTTTCTTGGCCATCTCTTAAAACTAAAGCTACCCTTGGCTGAAGACCAATTAGTTTTTTTATAGCTTGTGAAGTCTTGCCTTTGGCAATTGCCTCTAATAGTTTACCTAATAAAATAAAGGCGACCAAAAAACCTGCAATTTCATAATATAGATTTTTCATGGTAAAGACCGTTGGGCCTAGCCACATTGCTATTGAAACATAAAGACTATAAAGATAAGCTGCTCCTACGCCTAAAGCTACCAAGGTGTCCATATTAGCGGTTTTTGTCCGAATTACTGCGATAACTCCCTTAGTAAAAAATTGGTAACCCGCAAACATAATGGGAGTACAAAGAAGAAATTGGATAAACGCCATACGTTGTTTTATAAATGGGGCAAGGGGAAGTTTAAGTCCGCTGGCCATGGTAAAATACATCAGCGGCACTGCTAAAATAATTGAAACAGTAAACTTGATTTTAAGACTTCGGATCTCTTTTTCTCTCACCTCTTTTTCAACATCAACTGTAGCCCCTGCTTCTTCAATCGGCGTGTAGCCAGCTGCCTTAATGGTTTCTTTAATTTTCTCTGCTAAGATAATTGAGCTATCATATATAATTTTTGCTTTTTGATTAACGAATAATTCTTTTTTAATTATGCCCTGAAGAGAATTCAAGGCTCCCTCAACCGTGCTGAGGCAATGGGGATTATCCATACCAATGACCTTAAGGCTTAAAGTTGTCTTACCTTTTTCCTCTCTAACTTTTTCTGGCATAATCGTTTTATATCCGGTTTTAGCAATTGCCTGATGTAATTCTTGGGGAGTGATTTTTGTAGGGTCGTATTCAATATAGGCCTTTTCGCTAGTAAAATTTACTTTTGCACTTATTACCCCAGGTGTTTTCTTTAGGGCGTTCTCAATAGTTACCACGCAACTTGCACAATGCATACCCATAATACCGATGATTATTCTTTCCTTAGTAGGATTTGTAGCCATAGGTTTAGTATAAATATGAATTTAAGACATATTGCTGAACCATGCGATGGGTATTAAAGAATGAAGCATTAATGGCTATGGAATGCCGCATTATTTCAATCCATCCATCTCTGTTATTATAAAACATTGGTACAATTATTTTTTCTAATTTTTCATATAATTCTCCCGCGTCACTTCTGCTATCACTTCCCACATCTGTCGCCTTGGGTCCGATAGACCAACCAGTTACACCTTCAATGTGTCCTTCTAACCACCAGCCATCTAAGACACTAAAACTGGGGACACCGTTATGCGCTGCCTTCATCCCCGATGTACCTGAGGCCTCATTTGGCCTTTGAGGGGTATTTAACCATAAATCTACTCCCGAAACGAGCATCTTTGCTAATTCTATGTCATAATTTTCCAAGTAAATAACCTTAATGTTGCTCTTTAATTGATCTGTATACGAAAAAATCCTTTTAATCAACTCTTTCCCTGGCCAGTCTTGCGGATGGGCTTTGCCGGCAAAGACAAATTGAACTTTACCAATCTTGTGGGAAATGCGCATCAAGCGATCTATATCAGAAAATACCAAATCCGCCCTCTTATATGTAGCTGCTCTCCTGGCAAATCCGATAGTTAAGGCGCCATAATCAAAACCATGGTTTAGATAGTCAATTAATTTCTTTTTGGCCTCTGTATGGGCAGCCCATATTTCAATCTTCGGAATGTTTAAGGCATATCTTAGACTAAAAGGGTCATTTGCCCAGCCAGGAATGTATTTGTTAAACAGCCTCTTAAAACTATCGCAAGTCCAAGTATAAGAATGCACGCCATTAGTTATGGACTCGATGTGATACCCCGGGAACATAGACTGAGAAACCTCGCCATGCTTCTTAGCCACACCGTTTATATATTTACTTAAATTTAAAGCGAGCAAAGTCATATTTAACCTGTCTTCACCGGCAAGCATCTTTAAAACATCGAGAGGCAGGAAATCTCCCAATGCCCTTTTCACTAAATCATAGAGGAACTGATCATGGCCTGCTGGCACTGGAGTATGAGTAGTGAATACACAAAGGTCTCTTACGGCTTCAAAATCCCATATTGGCGCTTCTTTTCTCTTTCGCTCATTTAACAATTCCAACGTTAACAGCGCAGCATGCCCTTCGTTCATATGGTACTTTTTTATTTCGGTGTAACCTAACGCATTTAACATACGCATACCTGCGATACCTAAAATAATTTCCTGAAGCAACCTATACCATTGGTCTCCGCCGTAGAGATAATCGTTAAGCCCTCTATCGTATTCGCTATTCTCTTTTAGGTCAGTATCTAAAAAAATAATGGGGACAGTGTGCCCGGATATGCCTTTAACATCATACTGCCATGCCTGAATGGCTACGGTTCTATTCTCAATCTGGACACTAACCTTATTGGGTAATGGTTTTAAAACATCCTTGGGGTTCCATTCTAGAGGCAATTCTTGCTGGTTCCCCTGAGTGTCTAATTTTTGCTCAAAATAACCCTTTTCATACAATATAGTAACTGCCACCATCGGCACTTTTAAATCTGCGCAGGACTTTATAGCATCTCCGGCTAAAATACCTAATCCTCCACTATAGGTTGGAATTGATGAGTCAATTCCTATTTCCATCGAAAAATAGGCGATTCTTTTTGCTTTCTTATCTTCAATAGAGGCCGAGGTATGTTTTTGTCTTAAAAATTTTTCTGGTGAATTCTGAAATTCATCTTTACAGAGGTTTGAGCAGAAATAAAATACTTCACCTTTATATTCGTATTTAAATTCTTCTTTTGCGGTCATCCCGCAAATTGGGTCCTTAGCCATTTTATCAATCCTTAATATGAAAAATGAATAAGGCTAATAAGTGCGCTATTCTTCTTTCTTTGTTTCTTTAGCGCAACAAGAAGGCTTCTGGCCTTTCCACATCTCTTCATTAGCCTTGGCTGTTTCTTCCATAAACTTTTTCCATTTTTCAACTAATCTCTTCCACCAACCCATTTAAACATACCCCCCCTAATCAGTTACCTGCGCTTCTACCGTAACATTCAACTCAGGGTAGACAGGATCATTGCTAAATATTGAAGCTTCTCTAATGAGTTTCCCAGGCTTTACATGTGAGCTGGCAAGGTCTATCCTTAATTCTAACTCTCCAAATTCTTGAGGTTTAATTTCTATTTGCCAATTTTTAGGCGAGCCCTCAGTCCCAAAATATGGAGTCTTCTTTTTATTTAATTTCAAAGAGGCAGTTACGCAAGGGCAAGATGTCTTGAGATTTCTAATAATTAAAGGCACGTTGCCTTTATTAGATAATCTAAATATCTTGCTGATTTTACCTTGTTTTTTAGTTACACGCCCAAAATCAAAAGAAGTAGGCTCTAAAATGATTTGTGCTCGTTTTTCGCCTGCTTCTTTAATTAATCGCTTCTCTGCGTCTTTTTTGATTTGTTCATCCAGTATTGTATTAAGTGAAAATTTCTTAGCCACCTTATAGAAAATTTCTTCCTTACCTAAACCGCTTTCTAAAAGAGCATCTATGTATGCCTTCATCTCTTTTGCCTCTGCGCAAGTGCATTTATCAAAAGACACCTGGCAGGGGCAGCATTTGAGTTTGGAATAGATTTCTGCTCTTATTTCCTCGGTATTCTGGGCAAATGTAATTTGAGAAAAAAACATCAAGCATATAGAAGATAAAATAGCCAAACATATTTTATGATTAATGCGCATTCTTTAAGTCTCCTTTTTAAGGTTTCTTTTCAACCGGATACCCTGCATTTTCCCATGCACCATAACCATCCTCAAAGACCTTAATATTCCCCTGTTTATAGCCGTTTTTAATTAAAATCCTCCCTGCGCTTCTTGATGCCTCGCAACTACCGCCATCCCACGTACCTTCACAGTAGAAAACAATCTCTTTATCTTTAGAAATTTCGTTAAGTCTTGATTCAATTTCGGAAAGCGGGATACCTAACGCACCCTTTATGTGCCCCCGTTTATAATCTTCTGTATCCCGCACATCAACCCAAACTATATCCTTAAATAGCAAATAATAATTTTCATAGGCCTCTTCTAAGTGGATAATTGACGGCTCTTCACTTGGCGGTAATTTTGGGCCTCTTATCAATGGTAGATTTTCTTTTTCCCAAAAAGATATTCCATCCAAATTATAAGCAGTGTAGCCCGCTTCTCTTAATTTCTTCGCCACATAGCTACTTCTATGTCCAGCGCCACAATATGTAACTACCATAGCCTTTTTATCTATCCCTTGCAATTTCTTTAACACTTCTGGATCCTGCTTATCAAATTTACTCTTGGGAAACCAGATAGCCTCCGGAATATGTTTGCCTAAATACTCATTTTCTTCCCTTACATCTAAGACTGTTATCTTCTTGCCCTTTTTAATCAGAGAATAAAGTTTACGGGAAGAAATTTTGGGCACAGACACAATTTTAGCTTTGTGCGAAACCTTGATTTCTCTATTGGGAAGCGGTTTAGATTCTTTGGCGGCTTCGAGTTCTAAGGTTAGGGAAATTGCCTTGGTTGGTTCCTGCGGATCATTAGACTCAACATAAACGTGTCTTATGGATTTACCGGATGAATTAATTTGTTGCGTATCGATCTTTACATTAAGAGTTGCTGAGTCACCCGGCGATATATCCTTTGAAGGAATGGATACGGTTGTACATCCGCAGGAGGTAGCGATATTCTTAATAGTCAATACATCATTACCGGTGTTCTTGACCTCGAAATCACGGCTGAGGACCCCTTCTTCGGTTATCTTACCGAAGTCCCAAGATTCGGGCTTAATGTTTATCTGGGAAGCTTTGTTTAAGACTATCTCTTGCGCGCTTGGGCCATCCGAGACAAATAATAAAATTCCTAAACACGCAATGATTAGCATTTTAATCATCGGGTTTACCCCCAACAAAGCTGATATTTAGCTCTTTCTCAAAAGCAATGATAGGCTTATTTTTCTACGAGCTATTAATGATGGCCACCGTGATAGCCGCCAGACAGCCTTTCATAACCGCCACTTCCTCCTTGTTCAGTGGCACAACCAGAAATTGCAATAATTATAAACAGACCTAACAATACCAATATTTTTTTCATTGCCACTATCTCCTTTTAATGGTGCATATGGCTATGCTCTCCGTGCCCGTGCACTTCAGATGACCCTTCTGACTCCTCCTTAACCTTTTCCTTTTGCAGTTCTTCTTCTACTTTTTTAATATATTTCTCGGGGTCTTCCTTGAAGGTTTCTATGCAAACCGGGCAGCAAAAATTATAGACTTTCCCCTTGTATTCGAAAATTGCCTTCGTTTCTTCTTTTATTTTATCTGCGGATACGGGACAAATCTTATTGCCTACATTCACAGCTTCGCTCTGACCTGCTGCAAGAGATTCTTCCTTTGTTATATACTGCGCCGTGGCTATGCTACTATCTAACAGGGCCAAAGCGCTTAACACTATTATCGCTAAAATAATTCTTTTCATTTTTCTCCTTTCTCTTTAATGATAGGGCGTCACAAAAGTGCCGCCCTTGATTACGCAGATTAAAATTTAGATTACGCAGATTAAAAACATCGTCGATAACATCTGTGTAATCTTTTCAAAAATCTGTGTAATCATAGGCTGTGTTTAGTTTCGTGACAGCCTATTTAATGAGTAAAATTTTTAAAATACTAGCAGTTTAACGTCATGCCAAGGACTGTTTACTATGACCTTCTTTGCAATGGGCTACCGGTCTTATTAACCAACGTATATAGTTTCTTGTCATTTTAATCACCTTCCTTTGCCTGTTATGGTTTAAAATGCCTACTTTGAAGGCTACGTTTCTAATTTCTTAGCCTTGTTAAACTGTATCTCTTTTAACCAGCAATATACTACAGGCACCAAAATCAGGTTGGAGAGCGTTGCCGTTATTAGCCCTCCGACAGTAGGAGAAGCCATCGGCTTCATAATCTCTGACCCGGTTCCAGTAGAAATCATTACCGGGGTAAGGGCGATGATTGTCGTCATTGTAGTCATCATGGCCGGTCTTACGCGTAAAAGCCCGCCCTGAATCACGGCATCCCTGATCTCTCTTATTGTCTGAGGAGTTTTTTGCCTGAACAAATCATCGATACAGGAAACTAATACAACGGCGTTATCTGTAGCTACCCCGAATAAAGCAATAAACCCCACCCATACGGCTGTTGAGAATTTGAAACCCAATATAAATAAAAGTATTATCCCGCCCGTAAGAGATACCGGGATCCCGGTGGCTACCACTGCTAAAGAACTGAAAGACTTAAATGCCATATAGAGCAGTAATAAGATAACGGCTAAACATATTGCTAAAGAAGGGATAAGTTTCTTGCGTGATTCCATCTCCGATTCAAATTGCCCTGACCAGCTGATAAAATAGCCGGGTGGCAGATTGATCTTGCCAGTTTTTATTGCTTCATTTACAGTTTTCTGAGCTAAGCTAACGAAATCAACAAGGCCTATGACATCCTGATTAACATTAATGAATATACGGGCATAGGGGAGGGTATTCTCTGATTGTATCATAGAGGGACCCTGGGCCCTTTTAAGCCTGGCAACCTGGCTTAAAGGTATCTGCGCTCCCATCATTCCGGAAACAAAAACCCTGTTTAACGCTTCAGGATTATCCCTTAATTCCCGCATATATCTTACTCTTACCGGATAACGCTCTCTGGCCTCTACGGTCATAGTCAGGTTCTCGCCGCCTATAGCTGTCATAATAATCTCCTGAATATCGTCTATTCTTAACCCGTAACGCGCTGCCTGTTCTCTATCTATTTCTATCTCAAAATAAGGTAGGCTTCCAAAACGTTCGGCGAATGGAGAAACAGCGCCCTTGACCTGCCTGACTACCTTTTCTATTTCAATGGCTATATCCTCAATCTTATTTAAATCCGAACCAAAGACCTTTACTCCTACGGGAGTCTGGATGCCGGTAGCAAGCATATCAATCCTGTTTCTTATCGGCTGCGTCATTATAGGACTGACACCGGGAATCCTGGCCTTCTCCTGAATCTCCTCAATCAATTTCTCCCTGGTCATTCCTTTTCGCCAAAGTTTCTGGTCCTTAAAATGAATTATTGTCTCAAGC
Organism: Candidatus Omnitrophica bacterium UBA1562; assembly: GCA_002322525.1. Taxonomy (GTDB): domain Bacteria; phylum Omnitrophota; class Gorgyraeia; order Gygaellales; family Profunditerraquicolaceae; genus UBA1562. The sequence goes on from DCOU01000038.1 coordinate 21,835, forward strand.
ATTATTATGGGTGCCGGGTCAGTCGCTGTCTCAGCCCGGCCTACTTTTCCTACTACCCATTCAACCTCATCAGGAAATTCTTTTTTTATGATCATATCCTGTTTTTTGTTAACATCCATAACTTGAGTCAAAGATGCCCCGGGCAATAAAACCGGCATATACAATAAGTCGCCTTCATTCAGAGGCGGCATAAATTCTTGTTTCATCATTACCGCGGAAATACCGCCTATCACCAAGACCAGGCAGGTAATCAAAATAATTATTTTCTTATGTATCAACGCCCAGCTTATGGTAGGTTTGTAAATCCTGAAAAGAAACCTGGAAGTGACGTTATCCTCCGCCAATCTTAATTTTCCTCTTAACAAATAATACGCCAAGGTAGGCATCAAAGTTAAAGCAATTATTGCTGCGCCCACCATAGCAAAGGTCTTGGTAAAAGCCAATGGCTTAAAGAGTTTTCCTGCCTGCCCCGTCAGGACAAATACAGGAATAAAACCGATTATAGTAGTAAGCAAGGCAAACAGCACGGGCTTGCCTACTTCCTGCGCAGCCTTAATACAGACTTCTTCCCTTTCTTCAGCAGGCAATTTTGGCAATCCTCTTTCTGCCCTGCGCTCGGCAATCTTGCGGTAGATATTTTCTACCAACACACATCCGGAATCAACCATTACTCCGATTGCTATTGCAATACCTCCTAAAGACATGATATTTGCGTCAACGCCCTTTATGCGCATCAATATAAAAGCGATCAAAACTCCTATCGGCAACACTATAGAGATGATCATACTCCCCCAGAAGTGCAATAAGAAGACAACGATAACAAATACGGTTATGATGATTTCCTGGATAAGGGCTTCGCTTAATGTATTTATAGAACGTTTAATTAAGCCTGTCCTGTCATAAAAGGGCACGATCCTGACTCCCGGAGGCAAACCCACAGAAAGCTCATCTATCTTTTTCTTTATTGCCTTTATTACTGTCAGGGGATTCTCGCCATAGCGCATAAGCACCACGCCGCCGGTCACCTCAACGCCCTCTTTATCCAAAGCCCCTCTTCTAAAATCAGGACCCAAAGTAACGCTTCCAATATTTCTTACGTAAACAGGGGTTCCCTTATGGCTGGAAATAACAATGTTCTCTATATCCTTAATCTTTTTAATAAAACCAACGCCCCGGATAATAAATTCTACTTGACCTCCCTCAAAGACCTTTGCGCCTATATCAATATTTGAACGCTTGACTGCAGTAAGTACGTCCATTAACTTTACATCGTAGGCAAGCAGTTTGTTAGGGTCAATATCTATCTGGTATTGCTTAACAAAGCCGCCTACCGAACCCACTTCAGAAACTCCGGAGACAGCATTTAGCTGATAACGCACATACCAATCCTGGAGAGAACGAAGTTCGCTTAAATCATATTGCGAAGCAATTAAAGGCTTTCCGTCTATAGGGCAATTCCCTGCTTGAGCATAGGATTTTTGCGGATGCGCCGGACAGTAATACCCATTTTCTACCGTATACCAGAAAATCTGGCCCAAGGCAGTGGCATCTGGTCCGAGAGAAACCATACTGCCCTCGGGTAAACCAGAGGTAGCAAAATTAAGCCGCTCTAACACGCGCGTCCTTGCCCAATAGTAATCAACGCCTTCTTTAAAAATAAGGTAAATCATTCCGATACCAAAACCGGAACCTGAACGTATGACCTTGACTCCTGGGGTTCCTAATAGACGCGTAGTCAAAGGATAGACTACCTGGTCCTCCACGTCTTTAGGGCTCCTTCCCGGCCAGTCCGCAAACACAATGACCTGCAATTCTCCGATATCGGGTATGGCGTCAATAGGAGTGTTTTTTATAGAAAATACGCCCCAGAGAATAATAAGAATAAATGTGCAGATAACCAAAAACCGATTTTTTAAACATCCTTCGATTATTTTATCTATCATATTTGACTTTAATGTTGGTGTTCAGGCGGTCTTGTTTCTTCTTTTGAACCCAAGGCACCGCCGTAGGCGGCTGCCGCTACACCGCTAATCTGGCTCTGAGAATCAATCAAAAAGTTTGCCCTGGTAACGACTTTATCATTCTCTTTTAGACCGCTTACAACAGGATAGAATCTTTGTTTCTTTCCGTCAATAAAAGCGACTGCTTCCGGACCTACTTCTACTTCCTTACCTAAATATGAACCGCCTCCCAAATCTAAATAAACAATCTTGCGCATGCCTGTATCCAACAGGGCATCTATGGGTAATGCCAATACAAACAGATGCTTGCCGTTACTATCGGTTAGATAGGATTCAATAAAAATATCCACGTACATCTGCGGTTTTAATTTTAGCTCTGGGTTTTCTATTTTCGCCCTGATACGCACAGACCTGGTCATCGGATCGAGAACAGGATCTATCGCTTCAACTTTCCCCTTAAACTCTTCTCCGGGGAAACTCTGCGAAACGATTTTGATTGGTAAATTTACTTTAATCCAACTTAACTCATATTCATACACATCCGCGTAAACCCATACGTACGGACTTTCCTTGTCAGAAATAATTAGGCTACGGTCAGCTTTTTTTTGGACTGAAACCTCATTTATCTGGTCTTCGCTTAATCCGCTCAAGCGCAATTTAAACCGCGCTGCTTCAATCAAGGCCTCGATACGTGCCTTGACTTCAGAAATCTGGCTTTTTTCTAAATCCTGCTTGGCATTGACTGCCTGAATAAGCTCTTCTTCTGCCTTATATAACTCTGGATCATACGCAATCCGGCCTACGGTGCGGATTTCTTTAAATAAATACTTGAAGGTAACCGGCTCAACACTAACACCAGCCAGAAATATGTCTCTCTCGCTTAATTTGACAATATTTTGAACATTAGATTCTGCGGGCTTAGAGGATGCCTCTTCCTCATATACGGGAATATAATCCATCCCCATGTGGTCTTTGGCCGGGACATCAGAAGTTATAGCAGGATTCATGGGATTGCGATAATATAGAATCTTACGTGATTTCTTCCCGTCTTTGGCATCCACAGTTTGTATGGAAAATAAAAACATTCCTAAAACAACAAATATAACCGGCGCTGCCATACTAAATTTATTTATCTTATATTTTTTCATCTCTTCACCTCGATTAATTGCAGTCCTACTATACGTTCCAAGTCCGCCAGGTTCATATTATACTCCACTAATGCCTTATAATAATCCATCTTTGTTTCAATCAACATCCGTTCATTATCCAAGAGCATCATTATATTGCCTTTGCCCGAACGATATCCGGAAAGCGAAGCCCGAATAGAGCTCTCTAATAAAGGTATCTGATTATCCTTATATAGAGCAATCTTATTTTGGGCAATAGAAACCTTGGTTGCCAAATCTTTAGTCTGAGACAATGCCATATTCTTCATTGCCTGATAGCTGGCTTTCGCTTCCTCTAAATTTGTAATCGCCTCTTTTACCTCATAACGCTGTTTTGTCCAGAACCAAAAGGGGAGGGTAAATGCCATCATCAAATCCCAGGGGCCTATCCCGCCGGCGGTAAATCCCCTTAAACCTATCTCTGCCATTAAATCCGGGAAGAAGCTCCGTTTGGCTAATGACTTGGCGTATTTGTTCTTTTCTATGGCATAGGAGAACATAAGTAGCTCCGGCTGATTCTCTATGGTAAGCCGATACAGAGAATCTATATCTACCTTAAAAGATGCGTCTTCTTCTAATTCAACTGCACCCAACGACGCTTCCGGTTCCCGGTTTAACAAGGTATTCAACCGGGTTCTCTTGGCGGATTGCCCTTCCTTTAGATTCCGGATATGCGTGGAGAGGCTGGCGATCTCCAGATTTATTTTAAAAAGCTCTTCCTGAGGAATATCCCCGATAATATATTTTGCCTCAGCAATCTTGGCGATATTTTTTAAGAAAGCAAGGCTGGCTTCGTTTAATTCCGTTTCTTTATAGTTCATAAATAAATCATAATAAGCATTCTTAACTTCATTTATAACGTCCAATTCTTTATTTTTATAATCTGCGGAAAACATCTGGGATTCTATAAGCGCAATCTTTCCTTTTAAAGATAACTTACCAAATAAGGGAAACATTTGACTAACAGAAAGCATTCTATCTTCTGGCATGGTGCGGTCTAATTTTAAAGTTCCTTTTTGTATCTTCATAAAAGAAAAACCCACGGTTGGATTATCAAGTGACTTTGCCTGGGGAACTCTTGCCAAGGATGCCTCCCAGCGTTTTTTTGCTGCAAGAATCTCAGGGTTATTCTGGATTGCCTCTTTAAGCAAAGAGTCCAAAGAAAGCAACTCATCCGAATATAAGATAGTATTACTCAGAATAAATATGTTAACCAAAAATAAAATAATTCCCGTTAGAAATTTTTTCCTAATAGAGGATTTGCATATTTCTAAAGGGATAAATATTTTTCTTATCATTTTTAGGCTATCTTTCTGAATCTTGAGATTAACTCCATAATTTCATCTATCTTTTTCTGCTTCTCAAGCTCAGATTTGCCCCTGAAGGCAGTGATTACGCAGCCATCCACGTGTTTTCTGAAGACCTC
>DCOU01000086.1:0-3882 GCA_002322525.1 Candidatus Omnitrophica bacterium UBA1562
AATTCATTTTTAACAAAGTCGTGCATTTTAATTAAACGCATTTGAGCTATCCCCACCTTTATAAAGTTACGAGATGAATACAAAGAAGGTGCGGGGTTCATTATTTGCTGGGAGGGACAGGCATTACTTCTATTTTAATCTTAGTAGTAGGGTAGGTGGACTTGCCGTTCTTTATTAAAAAACCGCGATTTCCTGCGATGACTCTTCTTTTTTTGGCTATTTCTCTTATCATCACTTTTGCCTTACGTATCTGAAGCTTTACTTCCTTAATTGTCTTTTTTAGTTCTGGGATGGAACTTAATCGCGCCTTGAGGGCATCTCTTTCTTGAGAAATCTGAGTTAGATCCTGTGTCAGCTTATCCTTTTCTTCTCTTAGGGCGGTATTCTCGGCTTTGGAAATAGCAATTTGTGCAGTTAGTTGGTCAATGGTTTTTTGGGCATTCTGAAGGTCTGCATCAAGCTGGGTGAGTTTCTCTGTATTAGCTTTTAATTCATCTTTTAGCGTTAAATTCTCCTGGGTGACTGCTTTTTCTAATTCTTTTTCTTTCTCTATCGCTTGTTCTAGCTCTGCGACCTGCCCTTTGGCTTGATTTAAATTCTTCAACAAATCATATTTTTCTTTTAGGGCCGCAACATACTTAAAAACGCTGAATATAGTGATGCCTACTAAAAGGAGAGTTAAGATAATCTTATAATTTTTTGCTTGCCTTACACTCATAGGTTTTCATTATATAAGACCCTTCCTTTTAAAGGTATAGGAAGGTCTATCCCTTCTGGATAATATGTACTTCAAGAAAATCGCCTTCGGCAATTAGACCCTTCCTTTAGACCCCTCCTTTAAATGTATTAGGAGGGTCTACCCTTGCTGGGTTAAGAGGTTTAGGAAGGCCTATCCTTTAGGATTAGGAAAGTATGCTCCTGCTTAGCAGGAGCATACTTTCCTCTACCATAAAAAACAAGTCCCCGTAGAAACACTTAAATAGCTTACCATAAAATTTCTCACGGGGCAAGCAAAATTAGCATTTTGTTCTTATCTCTTCTCAAAATAACTCTCTGTCCAAACTTCTATACTGCACTGCCTCAGAAATGTGTTCTGGGCCAATTACCTCTAAACCAGCCAAATCAGCAATGGTTCTGGCTACTTTTATAATCCTGTCATAACTCCTTGCAGAAAAATTCAATTCTTGAATTGCCATTTTTAGCAAATTTTCTGCTTCATTATCTAATACGCAAAATTTTTTGAGCATCTTGTTAGTCATCTGGGAATTAAAATAAATACCCATATCTTTAAATCTTCTAAGCTGAATCTTTCTTGCTTTTTCAACTCTCTCGCGAATTTTCTCAGAAGACTCTTCCTCTTTCTTGGCAGTTAGGTGTTCATATTTTAATTGGGGCACTTCTATATGGATGTCTATTCTATCTAACAGAGGGCCTGAGATTTTTCTTCTATATCTTTGAATCTGAGACGTGCTGCATTTGCAAGCCTTAAACGACGACATATAGTTGCCGCAATAACAAGGGTTCATCGCACACACCAGAAGAAAATTACTTAAGAAAGTTAAAGTCCTCATTGCCCTTGCTACGGTTACCTTGCCATCCTCAATAGGCTGCCTTAAACTCTCTAAGGCATCGCGATGAAACTCAGGCAGTTCATCCAAGAATAAGACTCCCTTATGGGCTAAACTTACCTCTCCAGGCTTGGGATTTTGCCCTCCTCCTACAAGCGCAATATCAGAAGTAGTATGATGGACTGCCCTGAATGGCCGGGTTGTAATTAAAGGCGTTTCTTTATTCAAGAGGCCGGCAATACTGTATATCTTGGTAACTTCAAAGATTTCCTCGTCAGTCATCTCTGGCAAGACAGTAGAAAGCCTTTTTGCAAGCATAGTCTTTCCTGCTCCGGGCGGACCAATCATGAGGATATTATGAAATCCGCTTGCCGCAACCTCTAAAGCCCTTTTAGCCAGATATTGGCCTTTGACTTCTGAGAAATCCACATCATATTCTTTTTTCTCTATTAAATTATTTATCTCTAATCTTAAGGGTTTCTTTTCCAGAAAATTGAAAAGAAGATATATAACTTCTTTAAGGTTTTCTATTGGATAAACATCAATTTCTTTTATTATCGCTGCTTCAGAGGCATTTTCTTTAGGCACTATTAATTTCTTAACGGATGAATTCTTTAAGAATAAGGCAATCGGCAAAATACCTTTTACTGACTTTACTTTTCCATCTAAAGATAACTCTCCCAAAAATACGAAATCTTTTAGAATTTCAGAGGGGATCTGGCTACTTGAGGCAAGGATTCCTAAGGCAATGGGCAGGTCAAAACAAGAACCTTCTTTTTTAATATCTGCGGGAGCAAGATTTATGGTAATTCTTCCTGCTGGATATTCATAGCCAGAATTCCTGATGGCACTTTTTACCCTATCCCTGCTTTCCTTGACTGCCTTGTCAGGAAGGCCTACTACCGACACAGCTGGCAACCCTTGTGAAACATCCACCTCTATTTCCAATAAATAGGCTTCTGTCCCGAAGGTGGAAGCTGAAAATAATTTAGAAAGCATAGCAAACCTCTTAGTTATTGATTATCAAAAGGGGCCAGGCCCCTTTTTACTTCTACTATAATTGACGTAAAAGAAGGCGAAATCTAACAGGCATTTTTTAAGAAAGAGAGGCAGATTAAAGAAAAGAGAATTCAGCCTATTGTTTATAGAAACAGTTTCTGCTTTTTATTCGGGAGTAAGCCTATAAGTTTCGAGGATACCCCAGATATATTGAGCTGATATTTTAAGCGCAGGAGCATTCTTGTGGCTCTCATCGTATACATAATTTATAGAAACGCCCTGCGGCGTCATATTTAAGCGATTAAATTCATCTATGAGGTCAACAAATATTATATTATCGGAGCTTATACTTTTTATCCGTTCATGTATGGTTCGATAAGGATATTTTTCTTTAAAATCCTTTACCATAATACTAGAACAAGGAAAAATCACTACGACAAGCTTGTTGCCTTGCTCTCCGGCAATGTCAGCCATCTCTAGTATTGCCTTTTTGAGGGGAAGAAAATATTTGGGTTGATGATAATAGTAATATTCATCAATTTCTGTTTTAATATTAAGTTTTTTTCTTTCCCTTCTGATAAGAGCCTTTTTTATGCAGTAAGTAAAATAACGCACCAGTGCGCTGTGGCGCATAAAGAAGGTTTTGTTAAAATAATATTCGCCTGGTACAGGGTCATTTAAGACATAATTTAAGATGATTAAATCAGGATTGTATTTTAAGCCCTTGGTCTTAAGTTGCTCTAGCTCCTGAAAAGTATTATACCCCTCAACTCCAAAGTTAAGGACCTCATAACGCAATAGGCTAGGCTTCTGATTCAATAAATTCTCTAACTGTGCGGCTAAGGTATCGCTTTGCGCAAGCGTCAATGAAAGAGTCTCAGAATCGCCAAGCATAATTATGCGAAATGTGTTAGCCGGTTTAATTATAGAATATTCCGGGCCGCGGAACCCATCAAGGTTTACCGATATGTTTCCGGCCTTAGCCCCCGGGACAAGCTCATAGCGTAGATACGGATTAGGGCTTCTTCTATAGATTGGCCGTTTTACCCACCCACTCATTTCCCAGGCAAAACGCATGATAATTTCGGCAGAAAACAATATAATTAAAACAGAAACTACCGAAAGCAAAATATTGGTCAATAAATTTCTCTTCACTGAAATCTCCCTTAAGTAAGCCGGATAGGCACTCCCTTACGCTCCTGCACTTATCTGCCTTTGTCGCGGTTGGCGGCACCCCGCCATTCGGCGGTGGCAGTCTGCCCTCAAGGAGCTTCTTAAATGCTTTTCCTCCCTTATACGATTTAACCTGCAACTC
>DCOU01000086.1:3908-9386 GCA_002322525.1 Candidatus Omnitrophica bacterium UBA1562
GGCGGGCCGCCTTCCCGCCAAAGGCAGAGAGGCGGAATCGTAATTTCAATTTATTGAAATTACGATGTGACAAAATAAGAGGCGTTAAGGTAAGGCAATTATTAATTCTAAATCTTGCGGGTTTATAATGACTGCCCTATCCTTATATTTTAGAATAGGCCGCCATTCCTGCTTTAGAGAAACATTAAGTCCTGAAAAATCCTGCTCATTTATATAACAGAGCCGCGGTTTAGTAGAAGGCGCGGCCAACTCACCTTCTAATGCTGCCTTGTCTTTGATGTACTTGACGCGGGATAATTCCTGCGAATAGAATAAAATAGAAGCTACGTCTTGTTTATATACGATAAATTCATATTCAGGTAGTTGCCTTAGAATCTCGTCTATAGCCGGAGCCATATGGACGGCCTCGCTAAAACGCTTACTACGAATATTCAGAGGAAAACACAACATAACAATACCGGATATGATTAAAATATATTTGATACTTGCGGCTATCTTAAGCTTAATTGACTCTTTAAAAAGTTTCTCGCATGTCATGCCCACCAATAATGAAGCAGCGGGATACATCGGAAGGATAAAATAATGTAATTTCTGCCTGCCAAAGGTAAAGGCTAAAGGAAAGATAAGCGCCCAGATAATCAACAGATAAAATTCATAGTTTTTATTATTGCGGGCTTCTTTAATTGCTAAGTATCCTCCGTAAATGGCAAAAGGTAGAAAATAAAAATATTTGGTAGTTATCACCCATATATAATAATACCAAGGGATATTAAAGCCGGGTGATTTTAAAAGATGGGTAAAGTTCCAATGCCACCAACCGTAAAATAGAGTATTCTGGTCAAGCCAAATCCAGCCAAAAACAGGCCCTACGGCTATTAATATCCCCGATATGAAAAAGGGGCGCAAGAATTCTTTCCAGCGCCGTTGCATAATCAAATATATAAAAACAATTATTAAAGGCGCAAGGCCAAAAACATCCTTGCTAAATATTGCCAGGCACGTAAATAAACCGAAGAAAAGATAATATAGCCGGGAACGCTTCTGGGCGAGGATAAAACTAAGTATGGCTAAAGTGATAAACAAGCTCACCGGCAGGTCCATGCGGCACTGCCGGGAGAGGCGCACGATATGATTGGTGAAAAAGAAACTTATCCCAGCGAAAAAACCTACCCAATGATTCTTAAGCAATTTACCTAAATAAAATATAGCCCCTACTAATAAGAAACTACTTATCATAGAAAATAGTTTTGCCGAAAAGGTCGTTATGCCAAAAAACTTGAAAAAAAACGCGGTAATCCAGATACACAATGGAAAATGATAATAAAAGACCCCCTGATAGACCGGATCATATAATCCTAACCATTTATGCGTGCGCAGAATTTCCTTTGCCACCACCGCATAATTACAAGAATCTACATCCAGCCCGCCGGGAACCCAGGCATAAGCAAAAATCAATATTGCTGCCATCCATAAAAGTATAAAAAATAAATAATTATCTTGTATCTTGGTTAATAAATTATCCACGAATAAACTCTTGAGCTAATTCCTTTTGTATATAAGAATTTAGCTCCTCCTTTAGCTTTTGAATGCGCGCTTCTTCTGCGGCATCTTTCTCCTGTTGCATCTTTATAATCTTCTCTCTATATCGAGGATTGTGTTCGTATTTATAATCTGAAATGGCAATAGATGGAAGACGAAATACCCCGCCTATGAATTTTAAGAATAGAATTGGGGGGTCCCAGAAAGTCATTTTTAACTTATCCTCAATATAGCCCATCTTCTTATAGTAATGCTCAACTATTTGCTTACGCTTCTCAAATCTTTCACGAGCCAATTCTAAATTTGGCACACTGTTATCTTTGCCGATAGTGTATTCTGGGATTGCATAATTATCCCGTGATACTACATAACCTTTATCATAAGGTTCTTTACCGCGCTGAAATTTATAGGTTGCGCAACCCGATAAAAATACTGCTAATATAACTAAAAATATCATCTTTTTCATCCTGTACTCCATTCTCTATATTTACCCCGTTAGAGAAAGTTCATCCCGTTAGAGAACAAAGTTCTCTAAGGGGGTTTACTGCACTGCGCAGAAACTACTCCATCCATCATTATAAGGGCAGGGATTTATAATTTAATAAGGGATAGGGTTTCGGCACGGGTTTTTTCGTTTTCTTTAAATATGCCTCTTACTGCAGAAGTTACTGTAAGCACACCTGGTTTTTTAACTCCCCGAAAAGACATACACAGGTGTTCTGCCTCAATAACTACCATGCATCCTTGAGGTTTAAGTTTGGACATAATAATCTCGGCAATCTGGGTGGTTAATCTCTCCTGGATCTGAGGTCTGTGAGATAAAATATCTACTACCCGAGCCAATTTGCTTAATCCAGTGACACGCCCTCCTTTGGGAATATAGGCAATGTGAGCTCTGCCCATAAATGGGGTGAGATGATGTTCACAGACAGAGTATAAAGAAATGTTTTTTAAAAGTATAATCTCATCGTGCTTCTGGTCTAAAACCACTTCTAATTCTTTTTCCGGGTCTTGCTTCATGCCCGAAAATATCTCCTCGTACATTTCGGCCACGCGCCGGGGAGTATCTAAAAGGTCCTTTCTTTTTAGATCTTCACCGATTGCCTCTAAAATTTCTCTTATTGCCTTTTCTATTTTTTTCTTATCCATCGCACCTCCGGCTATTTGCCAATACAAAACTCGCTAAATATTTTATCTAATAAATCTTGCGAAAAATCTTTACCTAATATGCTATCTAGATAAGTAAGGGCGCCCTTGATATCCTGGGCAACAAACTCCAAAGATAATTTATTATCCAATGAATTCAAGGCTTGCGCAATAAATTTCTCTACTTTCTTTAAGGCCTCAATATGCCTTAAGTTACTGACCATTATTGACTCAGGACAACTAATTTTACCATTATAGACTAAATCTGCAATTGCGGATTCAACTAAATCTATATTCTTAAGTTTCTTTGCAGATATATCAATTGCCTGGCTAAATCTTCTCTGAATCCTTCCCCTCTCAATCTTTTGTTTTAAATCTATTTTATTTATAATTGCGAGAGTATTTTTTCTTTTTATTTTTCTCATGAGGACCTCATCCTCTTTGGCAAGCCTTTTGCTACCATCAAATAATAAAATTACTAAATCTGCTAAATCAATATGCCTCTTTGAGCGCTGAACAGCCTTCTTTTCTATTAAATCCCGCGGTTCAATAATACCGGCGGTATCCACAATCCTTACGGGGATACCTTTTATATCAATAATTTCTTCAATCGTATCCCGCGTTGTGCCGGGAAGCGGTGTAACAATAGAACGTTCTTGTTTTAAAAGGGCATTTAAAAGCGAGGACTTCCCTACATTGGGTTTACCGCAGATTACCACATTTATGCCCTCGCGAAATATTCTACCTTGCTTTGAAGTATCGAGAATATTTTTTAGTTCATTATTTATAGCGCCTAATTTTTGTGAGATTTCTTCTGAATTAACGGCGCTAATTTCTTCTTCGGGAAAATCAATATCTGCCTCTAACAACGAAAGTATATCTAGCAAAACCTTACTAATCTTATTTATCTGATGAGATAAAGCGCCGCGTAATTGTTCAACGCTGAGCTTTAAAGCGAAATCTGTCTTGGCGCGAATGATGTCTAAAACTGCTTCAGCCTGCGCTAAATCAATCCTTCCGTTTAAGAATGCGCGTTTGGTAAATTCTCCGGGCGAAGCTAAACGGCAGCCATTTTCTAAAACCAAATCCAAAACCCGGCGCAACGCCACAATTCCGCCGTGGCAGTTAATCTCCACAACATCCTCTCGGGTGAAACTTTTCGGCGCCCGCATTACAGTTAAGATTACTTCATCGACAATTTCAATTCGCTGGTTCGTTAGTTCGTTAGTTCGTAAGTCTGAATTTGAGAACTTAAGAACTTTAGAACCCGAGAACTGATTAATAACCCATCCGTAATGCGTAGTATAAGTCTTAAAAGTAGAAGGCTTCTTGCCGTCCTTGGCAACAAAAATTTTATCGGCAACAGTTAATGCGTTTTTCCCGCTTAGACGCACAATACCAATACCTGACTTTCCAACACCCGTAGCAATTGCCGCAATAGTATCATCAATATCATATCTTAACATTTTTAATAAGCGATCCTTGACATCGTAGATGTCAAGGATAGGCCGAAGGCCGTCTGCAAATTCAGGTATACAACTTACGTCATTTCATTCCGTAAGTTGTGCCTTCATTTGACATTTCTGAACTCACCTACGTTTTCAGAGACGGTTCTCTTAGCTAACGTTTTCTTTGAGAACCGTCTCTAAATTCACCCACTACAAATAAAGAACCGGTTGCTAAAATTAAATCATCTTTTCCGGCCAAGCTCAACGCTTTGCGTTTTGCCTCTTTTACGCTTGCCGTTAAATAAACTTGCTTGCCTGAAAAATATTCCGCTAACTTTTCAGGCCGGGTTGCCCGGGGGTTATTTGCCTGAGTTAAAATGACCTGGTCAGCCAAAGGACAGATTTGTCTGCATATCCCTTTAATATCCTTATCGCTGGAAATGCCTAAAACGAGTATTAATCTTTTATATTTTCCGCCTTCCCGCCTTTGGCGGGATCCGCCTGCGGCAGAAAAGTTTTCTTTAATCGTTTCTTTTAACGCCCTCATTGAGGCAATGTTTTGTGCACCGTCTAAGACAATTAAAGGGTTACTAGATACAACTTCGCACCTGCCGGGCCAAACGGCCCTATAAAGACCGTCTCTTATAGCATCAATGCCCACATTTACCCCGTTAGAAATCTTGTTTTCACCTGTTATAGCTTTAGTATTTCTAACGGGGTTTATATTATGCAGTCTTAATGCCTCAACTGCACCTATAGCTACCGTAGCATTTATCAACTGATGTTTTCCTAGAAGCCTTATCTTTAAATTGGCGTATTTATCAAATGCGCCCCTGACATCAAATCCGGATTTTTTTGTGTCGCAGAATATGTCTTTATTGACCTCGTATAATCTCGCACCCACTTCTTTACACCTTTGCCTAATGACCTCCAACGCCTCTTTCTCTTGCGGCGCACTAATCACAATTAACTCCTGACCTGTGACACCTGACCTACGACTTTTAATAATTCCTGCTTTTTCGGTAGCAATCTCTCTTAAGGTTGAGCCTAGTTTCTGTGTGTGTTCATAACTTATGGGAGTTATGGCCGCAGCTAAAGGATTAACTACATTAGTAGCATCTAATCTACCGCCCAATCCGGTTTCCAAAACTACAAAATCAACTTTCTCTTCTTTAAAATAAACAAAGGCTAAAGACGTATAAACCTCGAAGAAAGAAAGCGGGCCGTATTTTGAATTTTTATTGGATTTTTCTATTGCCGGCCTTAGCCTCTCAACCAAATACGCCAAATCTTTTCTGGAAATCATCCCCTCAAAGTCATCGCGTGGAGCCTGCGGCGTGGAGCC
>DCOU01000085.1 GCA_002322525.1 Candidatus Omnitrophica bacterium UBA1562
CCGGAAATAAAAAACAGGCTCACAGATTCTATAGAGACAGCGCTTAAAGTAGGTAAGGGCATTGTAGTTCTTTCGTTCTCAGGTTCTAAAGTTCTTTCGTCGAACTTACGAACCAACGAACTTACGAACTTAAGAACGGATTTAGTTTTCAGTGAGCAATACGCCTGTACAAAATGCGGTATTAGTTATTCTGAAGTTGAACCGCGTATGTTCTCTTTCAATTCTCCTTATGGAGCCTGCCCTGACTGCAATGGCCTGGGAAACAAACTAGAATTCGATTCAGATTTGGTTATTCCTGATAAAAGCAAATCTATAAATGAAGGAGCAATCGAGCCTTGGAAGAGAGGCGGAAGGGGATACATTCTTTATTATCGTGCACTTATCCGCGAGTTAGCTTACGAGATGCATTTTGATTTAGATAGACCATTTAATAAATTAACCAAGGAGGCACAGAAGGCCATACTCTACGGGACTGATGAGTATATCTGGGGTAAGCCTTTTGAGGGTGTTATTCCTCACCTGGAAAGATTGTTTCATCAGACACAAAGCGACTATTTAAAAGAGGAGATTTCTCGTTTTATATCCAGCCTCCCTTGTCCGGCTTGCCTCGGAGCAAGGCTGAAAAAAGAAAGCTTAGCCGTTAAGATTTACCATAAAAATATCTGGCAAGTCTCACGGATGTCCATAAAAGACGCCCACCGTTTCTTTAGACAATTAGAATTGACAGAAAGGCAAAAGATAATTGGCCACCAAGCTTTGAAAGAGATAATGCAAAAATTACAATTCTGTATTGATGTGGGCTTGGAATATCTTACTCTGGATAGAAAGAGTTCTACTCTTTCAGGCGGAGAAGCGCAAAGGATCCGCTTAGCCACACAGGTTGGTTCGGGTTTAGTCGGGGTGTTATATATATTAGACGAACCCAGCATAGGCTTACATCAGAGGGATAATGCTAAATTGATTTCTACGCTAAAGGCCTTAAGAGACTTGGGTAATACCTTAATCGTTGTAGAGCATGATGAATCTACAATCCTGGCAGCTGATTATATTGTCGATTTAGGTCCGGGTGCGGGCAGGGGAGGCGGAGAAGTAATTTTTTCGGGTACCAAAGAAGACTTATTAAACCATCCTGGCTCTCTTACTGCAAGGTATCTAAGAAAAGAATTAAAGATAGAGATACCTATAAAAAGAAGGCCCTGGCGAGAGAGGGAATTCTTAGAAATAAAAGGAGCCAGAGAGCATAATTTAAAAAATATAAATGTAAAGTTTCCTTTAGGCCTCTTTATCTGTATCACGGGCGTATCTGGCTCAGGTAAATCTACCCTGATTGATGAAATACTATATCGCAGTCTCGCTCAAAAATTATATAAATCCCGCGAAAAACCCGGTCTGCATGAGAAGATTATCGGGAGAGAACTCATCGATAAAGTTATTGTGGTGGACCAATCTCCCATAGGCAGGACTCCCCGTTCCAATCCCGCTACTTACACCGGAGTGTTCAATCACGTCAGAGATATATTTAGTCAGCTTCCCGAAGCGCGCCTACGCGGATATAAACCAGGCAGATTCTCTTTTAATGTCAAGGGCGGCCGCTGTGAGGCATGTTCAGGCGACGGTATAAAAAAGATTGAGATGCATTTTCTTCCCGATGTCTATGTGAAATGCGATGTATGCAAGGGCAGGCGTTTTAATGAGGCAACCTTGGAAATAAAATATAAAGGTAAATCCATTGCCGATTGTTTAGATATGACCGTTGAGGAGGCGTTGGATTTATTTGCCAATATACCCAAGATAAAAAATATTCTGCTCACGCTTTTCGATGTGGGGTTAGGCTATATCGAGCTCGGTCAATTTGCAACTACATTATCGGGTGGAGAGGCGCAGCGCGTAAAACTTTCATCGCAGTTATGTAAGCGCTCAACCGGTAAAACCCTTTATCTTTTGGATGAGCCTACGACGGGTTTACATTTTGCGGATGTAGGAAAACTTCTTTCGGTTCTGCAGAGATTAGTGGATAAAGGCAATAGCGTTTGCGTAATTGAACACAACTTAGAAGTAATAAAATGCGCCGATTATATTATCGATCTCGGTCCGGAAGGAGGAGAAAATGGGGGAGAAATTGTAGGTATTGGCAGCCCCGAAGAATTAATCAGCAATAAGGAATCGTATACAGCACAATTTTTGAGAAGCAAACTCTAAAAAATCTTTATTTATGATTACACCGATTAAAAAGCATAGATTACACAGATTAAATCTTGTCGGAAAATCTGTGTAATCTTTCTAAAATCTGTGTAATCAGAGGTCTCCTGCTATAATTCTTCAAGAGACCTCAAGAAAGGTATTGAAGAGCGGATAAAGAAGTGGTATAGTTAAAGTGATTTTAATTCTAAACCTTAAGAAGTTAAAAAAGTTACGGAGGTTAAGGATGTTAAGAAGGTTGCCCTTTATTTTTTTTGTAACTTTCTTAACCTTTTTAACTTCCTTAACATTTTTAACATCTTCTGTTTCTTCCCAAGAATCATCCAAAGAGGAGGAGGCGCTCTTTGTAGCAAAAAAGGCGTTCGAGGATGGTTTCTATGATGTAGCATTAGGCCTATTTGAACGTTTCTTAAAGAACTACCCGAATTCATCAAAAATACCAGAAGTAAATCTATTAACGGGTGAGTGTTACTTTCGCCAAAATAGATTTCTAGATGCTTTAACAAAGTTTGAGGAACTTCAAGGCCAGGCCGCTTCCCAAAATATTAAAGACGCAATCCTCTATTGGATGGCGGAAGTGCATTTTAAGGGTAATAATTTTGCAAAGGCAAGCCAGTATTATAAGGCGATAATTGAGGGATTCCCTAAATCTTCCTATTGCCTTTATGCCTATTACTCATTGGGTTGGTGTTTATTCCAGGAGGCTAATTTTGATGAAGCCATTAAATATTTTGAAATTGTAGAAGAGAAGTTTCCTAAAGAACCCCAGGCCCAAGATTCGTCACTTAAGATAATCGAGTGCCTTTACAACTTAAAGGACTACTTAGGATTAAAGAATAGCCTAAAATCTTACCTTAAATTATATTCTAAGGACACTGCCCATATCCCTTATTTATATTTCTATCTGGCTGAGGCAGATTATTATTTGGCCAATTTCGAAGAGGCGATTGTCGAATATTCCAAAGTTCTCGCCAGTACTAATGATGAGAGGATACAGGGATTATCCAAATTGAGTATCGGCTGGGCTGAACTTAAATTAAAACGGTATAAGGAAGCCGGCGATACATTTCTTGAGGTCAAAATGGATAATTTAGACAAAAAGAACCGGGATATTCTATTATTAGGCAGGGCAACATTGAGTTTAGAAACAAAGAGTTTTACTGAGGCAGGAAACCTTTACGGTGAATTAGCAAATACAACCCTGGATCCCCTTATTTTAATTCAAGCTTATTTAGGCAAGGCTGATGCATTCTATAACCTTGCTGAATATAAAGAAGCAATAAGCGTGTATGAAGAAGCGTTAAAGAAAACTTCGGAACCTGTCCCACAGGAAAACATCGATAAGTTACATTATGGCCTGGCCTGGGCTTTTTTAAAAGAGGGTGAATTTAAAAAGGCAATAGATGAGTTCCAAAAGATTGCTAAACACACGGAAGATAAAATAGTCAAGGTTGCTGCGCTTTGTCAAATAGGAGATGCCTATCAAGATTCAGGCGATTATAATAAGGCCATGGAAACATACGATAGCATATTGAAAAATTATCCTGATAGTTTATATGGCGATTATATCCAATATCAACTGGGCATTACATTACTGAAAACCTCTAATTACGACGGTGCCATTATGGCATTCCAGAGCCTAAAAAATCATTTTCCCAGTTCAAAGCTATTAGACGATGCAACTTACGCTTTGGGGCTGGCCTATTTTCAGAGACAAGACTATAAATCCAGTAAAGAAATCTTTGAGAAGTTTCAGGATGAATTTAAAGATAGCAACTTAAAGCCTGAAAGCATGTATCTTTTAGGAACGAGTATATATAATTTAGGTGATTTCGCCAAAGCCTTAGAGGTATTTAGGAATATTATGAGGTTCTATAATCAAAATACAGAACTCGTCCAGAAGGCTGAATACGAGATAGCCGATTGTTACTATCAGATGGGTAATGAAAAAGAGGCGATGGAGAGATTCAAAATATTGCGTTCTAAATACCCGGATTCCAAACTTACGCCCGAAGTTATGTGGTGGTTAGGCGAATATTATTATAGACACAATGAGTTAAGTTTGGCGCGAAGATACTTTTCTTCGCTTATACAAGATTTTCCCAAGAACAATTTAATCCCCGATGCTTATTATGCCCTGGGTTCAACTTATGCAGAGGAATACAAATATGAAGACGCGATGAGCAATTTTAAGAAGGTAATTGAATTAGGCAAGTCCGATCTTGCAGGGACGGCAAGTATTGCAATAGCAGATATATATACTAATCAGGACAAAATTGATTTGGCATTAGGGATTTATAAGGACGTAGTTAGTGAGTATCCTAATCTGGCAAACCTAATTTATCCTAAGATTGCGGATCTGTACCTCAAGGCGGCTAATTATGGCGAGGCAATAAGTTTCTACCGCAAGAGTTTAAATATAGTACCGGCAAGAGAAATGGCGGATATTCAATTTAAGCTCGCCGAAACTTTACAGGCACAGGGTAGTTATCCCGATGCGATTGAAGAATACATGAAGGTTACTTATCTTTATTCGGAGAATAACGATTTAGCAGTAAAAGCGCTTTTGAGAGTAGCTGCAATTTATGAAGATAAAGAAAACTTTAAAGAAGCAGTTAGTATTTATAAAAGAATTAACTCTATGAATGTCCAAGAAGCAAAATATGCGCAAGAAAGGATAGAGTGGATAAAGGTACACGTTAAATAATTGTATCAAGGTATCAAAGTTTTTTCTTTGACACTCTGACACGTTGATACTTTGATACAAAGGATTAAAGGGAGGAGAAAAGATGGATCTTTGGAAGATGAGTTTATGGCAGATATTTTTAGCAGGCGGCCCGGTAATGTGGCCAATACTCTTATGTTCTATTTTTGCCCTGGCAATAATCCTGGAGAAATTTTGGCATATGCATAAGATAAGGATAGATACGCAGGAGTTTTTAAGTAGCATTTTAGAGAAAATGAAACGTCATCAGGTAAAGGAGGCATTAGAGATTTGCGAGAAAACAAAGAGTCCTATCTCGCATATATTGAAGGCGGGGATTCTAAAATATGACCGGACGCGCCCCCAGATTAAAGAGGCAATCCAAGATGCTTCTTTATATGAGATACCGAGATTAGAGAAAAACCTTTCTATGCTGGCTACTATAGCGCATATTTCTCCTCTCTTGGGGCTCCTGGGAACGGTCACGGGTATGGTCAGGTGTTTTCAGACTATTCAGGCCAAGGCCACATCTTTTCATCCCGTCTCGCCGGGTGATTTGGCGGGCGGCATTTGGGAGGCATTACTTACTACGGTAGCGGGTTTAATTGTCGCCATACCCACTTTTATTATCTATAATTATCTGGTCAGCCGTATAAATAATTTTATTTTAGAAATGGAAAAAGCATCTACGGAGTTAGTTAATTTTCTTACTGAATAAGGAGCGAACTTATGCACTTTAAACGGCATACGGAGTTGGAGCACGGCCTTAAACCGATAGATATCGCGCCTTTAATAGATATGGTATTCCAGTTATTGATATTTTTTATGCTCACATCCAGTTTTATTATGCAGCCGGGGATAAAGGTGAATTTACCCAAGGCGGTAACCAGCGAAGTGGTTAAGTATGAAAACGTAGAGGTAGTTATATCTAGCGAGAACGTAATTTATATAAACGGTAAAGTCTTGAACCTTCAGGAATTAAAGACATTGCTTAAGCAGGCGGCAGGAGCGAAGGGATCGATTCTGATCAAGGCGGATAGGCGCGCATCTTTAGGCAGAATAGTTGAAGTCTGGGATATGTGCCGGGATTTAGGTATAACCCAAATAAATATCGCTACAAACCAGGAATGACCAACTCTTTTTTTATGCAGACTATATTTATTTCACTTTTAGGACATATAACTTTATTTAGTATGTTTAGCCTTTCCTTTGGGCCTAAGATTCCTGAGGCAAATTTTGCTCGTGTTTGTTCTTGGGGGGCTATTTTACGCAGCTCTGATTTAATGAATAGCCGGAATTTCGATATAGGCTTTAAAACAGGAGGATTTAGCGGAAAGTCTGAGCTCGCAGTATTGGATAAAGTAAATCGAGAAAATCTTTTAGCAGCCGGGGATTATTTAAAACCACCCGTTTCTCTAGCATTTAATCAAGAAAAAATAGTCTTTACCCCGTTAGAGACTATGGGGAGACAGGAGAAAGATAAGGTGTCTCTAACGGGGTTTACGCAAGAATTTAAGCCAATACCGCTTATGTCAGAAAGAAAAGAACCAGCAATTATGTTTTATCCAAGGCTCCCATATTATTTCACTCTATATTTCAAAGATAGACAAACTGTGCATATCGAACTTGAGTTTCAGGTGACTTCAGGCGATAAAAGAAACTCTGTATTGGTTAAAAGGAGAATTTCATCCGGTAATTTAGAAGCAGATCTCTTAAGTATGCGCTATATCAGCCGCTATCTTTTTATCCAACAGAGAGGATTCGCCCCTAATAAATGGCAAATAGTAAAGATAGACCTCTCGCCGAAAAATGATTAAGTGAGGACATAAGTTATGGAGTATTATATTAAAAATATGTAAGCGACATAACTTATTTGTCCGAACTTATCCCGCCCCTGGTCAATCTGAAAGATTGCCCAGG
>DCOU01000127.1:0-745 GCA_002322525.1 Candidatus Omnitrophica bacterium UBA1562
CACGAGTTTCGTGACAGCCTATAACATTTATAGTAAATAATGACAGAAATAAAAAAACCGAAAAGTTAGATATCTAAACCTTTCGGCCCTAGACTTTCTAATCTCTTATTTACTACTGGCATTAAATATACCATAATTTTTCAATTTGTCAACCTAAATTAACAAAAACGGTTTATCTATAAACGTGAAAACCAGGAAGTTTTTCGCTTTTTACTCTCTGGAACCGCTCATCCTCAACGCTCATAATTCCCTTTATATAACGCCAACTGATAAGTATGTTTGCTTTAATTCTTTCTTTTACCTGCTTATTTGGCGGTATTAAATCACCTTTTTCATCCCACCAGACTCCCAGTTCGTATGCGGGATTCTCTATCCAGATTCCTATATCATCGATTCCGGTTACAACAGCCCATAGTTCATCCTTGAAGATTTGAAAAAGAGGCAAATCCGGCCTTATTTCTTCGGAAAACTTAAAAAGCACTAATTTACCCTTTAAATCTTCTAATTGCATATCATCCTCCCTTTTCTAACGGCGTAAAGCTTTCTAAGCACTTATTAAATACAGGCAGATATTCATCAAAATACTTGTCAATGCAAAAAAATTCTAAACTGTAACTTTTGACCGGTTCGTCTTTTTTAATAATCTTTACGCTATATACCTTTCCGTTATATTTCTTAAAGAAATATAATATGCCTAATATTATTTTATCTTGCTTATCCTCAAACACTACTATGTTAATTTTTG
>DCOU01000127.1:922-4164 GCA_002322525.1 Candidatus Omnitrophica bacterium UBA1562
TCATTTTTAACAAAGTCGTGCTCAAAATTAGAAGAGATAAACTCAACCTGTGGATATGATTTTTTGAAGCTTCTCCCTAACAATCCCGACATCCTACGTTTAATGTCCGGTGAACCTTTCCAGCGATTATACCATTCTCTTATTTCTTTTGCGAAATCGCAAGGCCGTCTCAACTGGCGGTGCGTATATCGTCGTATTCGAATGATTTTTAGCGCACCATCATAATCGTAATCTATGATATCAATAGGCGCCGCGCCTTGGCCGGCGCTCCGTTGTGCCCCGTTTCACTGCTCGGCTTCTGTGGACAGAAGCCTCTGCTTCGCGGCCGCCTGGGATCGGAAAGCTCAGAACAAAAGCAATTTTACCACAGATTATGGATAAAAGAAACCAGAAAGATTGTTTGATAAATTAGTGGCAATCATGCTGAACACAGGCATTCTGGACGGTTATCTCCTCAAGCCCGCCTTTACTGAACTGGTTGACGATATCAGTAACCGTTCCGGGGATAACCCTGTAAGCCTTAACTCCGGATTCGTTGAGTTTTTGAACCGCCCGGCCACCCATTCCGCCACAGATAACCACATCAATCTTCTTGCTGGTCAGCACACCCATTGGCTGACACATACCGTGCGAATGATGCTGGTTTGAATTGTTAATTATCTCTACAGAATTTTTCTCAGTATCGTAAATCGTAAAATAGGGCGCGCTCCCAAAATGTCCGTATACCGCCGCTTCCTTACCTTTGTTCGTTTCTGTTGGAATACATATTCTCATTTCACAACTCCTTTCTTGACGGCTATATTAACGCATTACTACGCCCAACACTATTCCTCCCAAAACTGTATAAATCGGGTTGACTTTAAAACCGTACGTCAATAGAATTACGCCGATTGCTATCACAGCACTTCTTAGGTCAGTTATAGAAGTTTTGAACAGCTTCATTATTGCCACGGTAATGAAACCTATAGCCATCGGCCTGATAACTTTGAGAATGCCCTGCATCAGAGGGTAATTTTTGAATTGGGCGTAATTTAAGCTAATAACGTAAAGAGTGAAAAAAGGAATGATGATCAGGCCCAAAGTCGCAAATATTGCTCCTATAAAACCGGCTACTTTCGTTCCGACGAACGTTGCTAAATTAATCATAATAGGGCCCGGGGTAATTTCAGATATGGCGACTAAATCGGTAAATTCCTGCAGAGTTAACCAGTGGTAAGTATCGACGACATATCGCTGAGCTAAAACTAGCATAGAATAGCCGCTGCCAATGGTAAACAAACCGACTTTAAGAAAAACTAAAAACAGCCTGATAACTACCATACCATCCTCTCATTCAACCTGTAGTGCCTTTATGGGGTCTAAAAACGCCGCCTTCCTTGCCGGATAAACCCCGAAGAACATCCCGATAATAAAAGTAGCAAAGAATGATAACGCGACAGTCTCAATAGGAATAATCAGTGGCACCTTGGCAAAAATTGCCGTAATAACGGCTGCGGCAATCCCTAAAGCAATCCCGATTACTCCGCCCCCTATACTTAACAGCAAAGCTTCGGATAGAAACTGAGCAAGGATATCTCTCCTTTTGGCTCCGACAGCCCTTCTTATGCCGATCTCCTTAATTCTCTCCCGGATGGAAATAAGCATAACCGCCAGGACCCCTATGCCTCCAACTAAAAGCGACAATCCAGCGATACTCCCGATAAGGAGAGTAAAAGTCTTACTGCTTTCTTTTTGCGCTTCTAAAATTGCATCTTGGTTAAGAATAGTAAAATCGGCTTCTTTGCCTTCCTTTATATGATGCCTCTCCCGTAAGATGGAATCTATTTCCTTTGAGGCCATATCCATTAATCTTTCGTTTTTAACTTTCACATAAATCGTATTAATATAGTCCAGGTTAAAAAGCCTGCGTAAAGCTGTTCTCACCGGAATAAATATCCGGTCATCCTGGTCTGCTCCATAAAGATCCAGCCCTTTGGGAGAAAAAACACCTATAACTTCAAAAGGCACTTTACCTATCAGTATTGCCTCTCCAATCGGTTCTTGGTTTTCAAATATATTTTTTACGACCGTTTCTCCGATAACCGCGACTCTTCTCAAGCCTTTATCCTCGTCCTCGTCAAAGAATCTCCCTTTTAAAAGCGAGTGGTTCTGAATTGCCGTGATATCAGGGGTCGTTCCGACAATACTGGTGTTTGTGCTTAAGTTGCCGTATTTAACCTTCATTTTCTTTAGCTGGGCCGGAGCTACGTATTGCGCGCCTGATGAACCTTCCGCAATAGAATCAGCGTCTCTTAACTCAAGCGTGGTCACAATCTTTGTCTGTCTGGCTCTACCGGCTATAATCCTGACTTGGCCGGCATTAACAAGCAAAAGGTTGCTTCCCATTTTAGTAATCTGAGAAGTGACTTTTTCTTCCGTCCCTTTACCCAAAGCCACCATAACAATGACCGCCGAAACACCGACAATAATCCCCGAAAGAGATAAAATTGTCCTTACTTTTCGCTCGAGTAATATTTTCTTGGATACGAGTATGTTCTTGGCAATCTTCATTTTTGGCTTAAGGCGCTTGCCGGATCAAGAGATGCTGCTTTTTTTGCCGGATAAATGCCGAAAAACAACCCGATAAGGCTTGAAAATATAAATGCGACCGCAAAGGGCTGCCAGCTAATGCTAATCGGCTTACCGAAAAAGCTAAATATTAACGCAACCGCAAAACCGATAATTACTCCGAAAAAACCTCCGGTAAAAGTAAGCATAAGAGACTCTGCGAGAAATTGAAAAACAATATGTTTTTTCTTGGCACCTACCGCTCTTCTTAGGCCAATCTCTTTTTTACGCTCCGAAACTGCCATGAGCATGATATTCATGAGCACAATACCTCCAACAAGGGGCGAGATAATTCCCACAAGCCATAAAAATAAGGTAAGGGTCTGCGAGGTGCTTTTAATCATCTTAGTTATTTCCTCGGGGCTTAAGATCTTAAAATCGTCTTCTTCGGTAGCAGCCAGATGATGATTCTCGCGCAAAGTCTCTCTTATCTGTCCGGCAACGTTTTTGACCTGTGCAGGACGATAAACAACCGTCCTTGCCATACTGATATAAAGGGGCTGATTCATTAGCCGCCGGGATGCGGTGGTAAATGGAATAAGGATGAGGTTATCAAAATCAGTCCCGATAGGAGACTGTCCTGCTTTTTTTAAAATCCCTACAATTTTAAAAGAAACATTCTCGATCATGATGTC
>DCOU01000127.1:4224-19070 GCA_002322525.1 Candidatus Omnitrophica bacterium UBA1562
AGAAACATTCTCGATCATGATGTCTTCTCCGATTGGGTTAGCGTCGCCAAACAGATCCTTTGCCGCAGTCTGGCCAATAACACAAACCTTGGAAAGCTGCTCATTATCCGAATCGGAAATAAACTCGCCCTTTGAGGCGCCCCTTCTCCATGCCTCCTGCCAGCTCTGTTCAACCCCAAAAACCCAAGATGTGGTAAACTTATTCCCGTATTTTATCGGCATATCCAGCGATACCTGAAAAGGCGAAACCAGTTTTACCCCATCAATACTCTCGATATCAGCTATATCTTTTTTTGTTAGGTTAGCTTCAGACACCGTTGATGGCCCACGCATCTGCCCGCCTCCGGAATGAATCATAATCGCATCGGGTCCGAAATTATTTATGCGCTGTAAAATTGTTTTATTTGCTCCTTGTGTCAATGCCACGATCACGGTAAGAGTGGCAATGCCAACCACGATAGCCAATACAATAAGAAGCGTGCGCACCTTATGCTTTGCTACGGCACCCAAAGAGACGCTAGCAATCCTGAATATTTTCATTTCAGCACCTCTTCTTTATCCACTCTGCCGTCTTTCAAATATATCGCTCTTCCGGCCTGCCGGGCAATAGAGCTATCATGCGTAACCACAATGATTGTCCTGCCTTGGCTATGCAAAGACTTAAATATCTCCATAATTTCCTTAGCTGATGCGCTGTCCAAATTACCCGTAGGCTCATCTGCTAAAATTACCGCCGGATCGTTGATAAGGGCTCGAGCAATCGCAACTCTCTGCTGCTGGCCTCCGGAAAGCTCATTCGGCTTATAGTGAATCCTTTCTTTTAAACCGACCGCCTCTAAAAGCCCAGTGGCTTTTTTTGAGGCGTCAGCAGGATATATATCCGAATAAACAAGAGGCAGGAGCACATTATCAAGCGTACTTGTTTTTTCCAAGAGATTGAAGGTCTGGAAAACAAAACCTATCTTCTTATTCCTGATTTCGGAAAGCTGATCGTCATTCAATGTCTCGATATCATGTCCCTCGAATAAATAGGAACCGCTTGTCGCTCTCATTAAACATCCGAGGACATTCAACAATGTCGTCTTGCCTGTCCCTGAAGGCGCCATAATGGAAACAAACTCGCCCTTGTCTACTTTAAAAGAAACGCCCTTAAGAACCTCTGTTTTTATCGCGCCACTTGTAAAAGATTTGGCAATATCGTTAAACTCTATCATCGAAATCCCCCCTCTCAATCCCGTTTAATACCGATAACGTCACCTTCCTTAAGGCCGAAGGTTACCTCAATATCTTTTCCGCTTTGTATGCCGGTTTTAATTTCTTTTTTCTCGAAAGAGCCAGAGGTCTCCTTCACAAAAACAAACCTTTCATTCCCTTCCTTAACAACTGCCGAGCGAGGAATCACCAGAACTCCTTTTCTTTCTTCCTGATAAATGGTCACGCTGGTAGTCATATCCGGCCGCAGGAGTTCAATATTAGGATCATCGATTTCTATAACAACGTCAAAATTAACCACGTTTTCCTGAATAATCGCTTTAGGATAAATGGCTTTTACCTTGCCGGTAAATTCCTTGTCCGGATAAGTATCAACCGTGAATAATGCTTTTTGCCCTACCTTAACACGCCCGATATCCGTCTCATCCACAAAAGCATCAACCTGAAGCCGTGTAAGATCGATGATCGTAACAAATGTAGGGGCAGTAAGCCCGGCAGCAACAGTCTCTCCTTCCTGCGTAGTCACGGAAGCAATTACTCCGGAAATAGGCGCCTTAATAGTAGCGTAGGACAACTGAACTTTGGAAAATTCAAGTGCGGCTTTGGCGGCCTCTTTAGATGCCTTTGACTGTTTAATCGTATATAAATCCTGCCCGTTAAAAAGCGGCATGCTTACTTTTAATCCGGCGAAATTCTGACCCTGCTGGGGAAAATATGTTGTGCCTTGCGCTCCATAATCAGTCTCAGCGCTCAAGGCAGGCCAAAACGAAGCTTTTGACACGCCAACCCCGGCCTCTGACGCTTTAAGATTTGCTTCCGACTGAGCTACCTGAGCCTCCAAATCTCTTTTTTCTATTTCCGCGATAACCTGATCCTTTCCGATCTTGTCTCCGATATTGGCATAGAGATGCTCGACCTTTCCGGAGATCCTCGCTCCTACCTTAACTTCCGCGCCGATAACCGGCTTAACCGTGCCTGTGGCAAGTATGGAAGACCCGATGTTTTTCTTTTTTACGTTCACAGCCTCAAAACCCGAACTTTTTTCCTTTTTGCCGCGGAATAAGAAATTGCCCGCAAAGGCCAAACCGGACAATGTAGTAAGCACCATTAGAACAAAAATAAATTTTTTCACATTTAACCTCCTGACTACTACTTGCTGGAAACATTCAAAGGCTTTTTACCCTTAAAATGTTCCTTGTATTGATTAAGGAATTTTCCAAGAACCTGCCTTCGAATAGCAATACCCTCTGCCCAAGCATGGAGTAAGGCGAGGCCTTTGGAAGTCAATGTGTAATTTCTTTTAGCGGGACCTGCCTGTCCGGTATCCCATTTCGAAGAAACACATCCTTCTTTCTCAAGATAGCGAAGCGTCCGGTAAACCATCGCGGGATCGGGTTTAGCTTCCTGAAAACCGAAATTGTTTAATCGCTCCATCAATTCATAGCCGTAAGATGATTTCCGAGACAAGAAAAACAAAAGACACGGTTCAACGAAACGCGTCATCTTCCCACTTGGGCATTCACACTTCTTTATTTTATATTTCTTCGCCAGATGGCTACTTTCAAACATATTGATGCCTCCTTTTAATTATTACTTCATATATATGTATATTACATATAGTATACACAAAAATAACCTTTTCGTCAAGTAAGTTTTTAAAGCCAGATTTCTTTTACTTCTTCAAACAGGATAGGATTGTCAAAGTCGGCGGGAAGAACATCTTGTTGCGGCTTATTAAAGAGGTAATCGCCTTCCTTATAAAACCCCGCTGCTATCAGTTCAGAGCAAATAAATCTTTTGTTACTGCTGAATAATCTATGCAGTATTAAACCAATTCTGCCACAGAAAATTGATAAAGGAAGCCAAAAGAATTGTAAAGTGTCGTAAGGAAGGTTATTCATCGTTGCCCACCAAAGAGCAATCTTATAACGCTTATGCTCAACTTGACCTTTCCTTCGTAAAACCTTAATCTCAATACCTCTATCAACGTATTCCTTTTGCAGGTTAATCGCTCTGGATTTTGGCACCGCTGCCTCAACTGTATCATAACCACCGATACTGCCGGCAACGTGGGTCCATTTTGAGCTGTCGCCATATCCGGCTTTGCGCTGGAATGCCTGAATCGCAGGCTTACGTGTAGCGACCAGAATTACATAGCCAATTTTTAGAGTATCAGGATTAAGGATCGACATCCAGAAAATCCCCTATCTTTTGTTTTATTTTATCGCGTATTTCTCTGAATACAACCATCCGCTCTTCTTCGCCGCCCCGCACCTCTGCCGGATCTTCTAAATCCCAATGGATTTTTTCATACTTGCCGGGAAAGACCGGACATATTTGCTTAGCATTGTCGCACACGGTAACCACATAATCAAATTGTTGGCCAATAAATTCCATCGCGGACTTTGATTTGTGTTTGGAGATATCAATGCCTACCTCTGCCATAACTTTTACAGCCAGAGGATTAATCTGCGTAGGTTTTACACCTGCGCTAAATACCTCGAATTTATCCCCTGCCAAATGCCGCAAGAACCCCTCGGCCATCTGACTGCGGCAAGAATTTCCGGTGCAAAGAAATAATACTCTTTTTCGTGCCATAAGATTAACACTCTATTTTTTGTAGGGCACTAATAATAAAGATGAATTTGATTTTCTTACAACTGCGTGGGCTATGCCGCCAATAAAAACTTCCTCTATCCAGCCCCTGCCTTGCGTCCCCATTACAACCAGATTGTATTTATTATTATTTATCTCGTTAATAATTGCCTGCTTGGGATGCCCTGTCTCAAGCTTAGTGGCTACGTCCTTTATTCCTCTATCGAGTAATAATTGCTTCAAAGCATCAAGCCGCTTTTTATCTATAATGTTAAACTCTGTTAATTTGTGCTTTAAATGCGGAAATATAATATTCACATCCTGAACGTGATAAAGAGTAACTTTTGCTTTGTATTGGCTAGCGACATTTGCCAAAACCTCAAAAGCTATTTTTGCATTATCAGAAAAATCGGTAGGGAATAGAATATTGCCTGATAAGCCAAAAGCACAGGTATTCAATTTACTTGGCGGGCACTTAATAAGAAAAGCAGGAATCTTAAGGTTTCTGATAATGCTATCGGAAACACTTCCCAATAATATCTCTTTTGCCATGCTCTTTCCGTGGGAACCTAAAATCAAAAGTTTATAGCCTTCATCCGCAATCAAACGGTTTATCTCCACAAAAGGAATCCCATAACCGAAAGAATATGATGCAGCGATGCCCGCCGCTTTTAATCTTTCTACCTGAGCTTCTATAACCGGCCTTTCAACATTTTCAAGCGTCTCTTTAATGCCGCCAGCGGTTTCAACTGAATGAATATGGGCGAGTTTTGCTTCTTTTGAAAAAGACTTTCCGTAATGGGCAATGCAATCTACAACTTCACCGGATGCCTTTGATAAATCGGTAGCAATCAATACTTTTTCCCACATCGGTTCTCCCTTTTCTATTTTTACAGGTTCAAAAGCTATTTTCTTCTCCGGCTCAAACCAATGGCGGGTTTTATTGGAAAAATTAACCAAGCTCAGCATTATCGGCACTTCGGTAAGGACGCCTACAACAGTAGCAAGCGCTGCTCCGCTCTTTAATCCAAATAGAGAAATTGCCACAGCTACGGACAACTCAAAGAAATTGCTTGCCCCAATCATTGCTGCAGGTGAAGAAATATTGTGAGGCAATCGCCATTTTTTAGACCATAAATAACCTATAGCAAAAATAAAATAAGTCTGGATTGTTAGAGGAACGGCTATTAACAATATATGGAGGGGATTACCGAGTATTATATTCCCCTGAAAAGCAAAAAGAATAATTAAAGTCAACAATAAACCTAAGATTGTAACTGGCTTAAGTGCTTTCAAAAATACGTTTTCAAACCAATTTGCCCCTTTCGTCTTCAATAGATACACCCTAGAAATATACCCGCCTGCGAGTGGAATAACAACAAAAAGAATAGTAGAGTATATTAAAGTATCGTAAGGCACAGTAATTTGATTTACACCAAGCAGAAATTTAACAATAGGGATAAAAGCGACTAATATTACCAGGTCATTTACTGCTACCTGAACCAGGGTATAGGCGGGATCGCCTTTAGTTAAATAGCTCCAGACAAAAACCATGGCCGTACAAGGCGCAGCTCCTAAAAGTATGGCGCCGGCAATATATTCTTTGGCTAAAGCCGGGTTTATAAAAGCGGCGAATATGTATTTTAAGAATATCGCGGCAAATATCGCCATGGTAAATGGCTTAATCAGCCAATTTACCACTAATGTTACTACCAAGCCCTTGGGTTTTTTCCCTGCCTTTACAATACTGGAGAAATCAATCTGCACCATCATTGGATAAATCATCAGCCAGATAAGGACCGCAACCGGAATATTTACCTGAGATATTTCCAGTTTGCTTAAAAAATTTACTCCCGCGGGAAATATTTTCCCAATGATTACACCAGCTATGATACAAAGGATAACCCAGAGAGAAAGATACCTCTCAAAAAATGGAAGTTTTACATTAACGCCATTTACAGACATTCTACAGACTCCTTTTTCATATCCATATTATAAAATTCTGTTATAGTTTCCGGGCAATTTTAACAACTCTATCAAGCGGCTGAGAAACACATTCTTTCATCTGCGTAAAATACGATTTAAATAATTCGTCATTCACTAAACATTCTTGCAGGCATCTTAATATGCCCCTTTCAAATTTATCCCGTGGCTTAAAAAGGGAATAATGCTTCCACTTCCACTGGCTCCTTGCTTTTACTATCCCGTGCTTACGTAAATACGCCAGATGCCTTGAAATCTTCGTTTGATGCACTTTTAACGCAGCTTGAATCTGGCATACGCATAATTCTCCCTTTGCAAGGAGAAACACAATGCCAAGCCGAGTAGGATCGGATAAAACCCTGAAGAAACGTGTATAAGCCTTCATCGAACTACTGTTTATCTTTGTCATATTTGCCTATGCGTATATGATAGTTAAATAAAAAAAATTTGTCAAGTTCTATTTTATTTTTTATTTCAAAGCCCTAACGCCTCTATCATTTCCTGCATTATGTTTCTATTTTCAGCATATTTATGCTCACTAAGCAGGGGCCTGCAATTTTCTAATTTCTGCTCCCCATGAAGCAGCTTAACCGCAAAGGCAAGACACGTTGCCTCGCCGCAGGCCTTACAATTGCTTTTGGGAAGCCAGCCGTATATTTGTAGGGCAGTTACTTTAACCCTTTCTTCATAATTTGGTTTTATTGCATCCCTGTTTTTATAAGTCCTATTTATAAGCTCTTTAACCTCATCCAAGACTTTCCAAGCGTCAATAATATCATCCGCTTTGGCAATCGTAATTTTAATGCTATAAAGATTAACAAGCCGGCGCTCTTTGGCGTAGGTGAGTGTCGGCGCATTCTTGTTATACGACGCTCCTTTTATGACGGCATTAAGATAGGGCAGGAGTTCCGATATATCGCGGTCAAAATAGGCAATCAAGCGTATCTTTTTCTCATCAGCCATGCAAGGCGCGACGTAGCAAAGGGTAATCGATTTTAAGTAATCCTCTTCTTTGCCAGATGGCTTGTATTCCCGGGCCGTTTTGAAAAAATCTTCCTCATAATCGCGGTATAAAAATGGGTAATATCCGCTAATAAGGGCACCCTCTTTAGTCAAAAGGTGGCAGATATCTTGATATTTTTCTTCAGGGACCACAACCGCTAAGGTAGAAATGTGCTTGAAATCTATATTCCTTGTAACTAAAATCTGCTGCGCTTTCAAGCCTATTTCCTGATTAGGGAAGACGATGATTTCGTATTTCTTATTTTTTGCTATTTCCAATTAGCTTATCCTCTATTTAAGCATCCCGCCTACAACAATATCAATTGCCTTCTCTTCTTCGAGGCCGCGCGCCATAAGGGTTTCTACCTGCTTTTTATCTACACGGCCTATGGCGGCCTCGTGGGTAACCTTGGCAAATTCGTTTGTAACATTGACTATAGGGATAGCCTTTGCCTGGGCATTTCCCTGAATAATCTCAACGCAGTCTACATGTCCTCTGGCCCCAGGAGCGCTGGCAGTAAGTTCGTTGATTATCTCGCTTACAGCATTATCTTTTACGGCAATACGGCTTTTAATCAGGCCTCGCGAAGCTCTACCATTAAGGTAACCTGCTTCTCTAATTTTTATCCTGTCATTGCCATAACCGTAAATTTTAGCGGTCATATCTAGCGTTGAATTATCCAGTATCTCTGATTCGTAATCCAAATCAAAAACGCCTACCCTACCTTTGAGTAATGAGAAATTTGTAACCAGATGGCTATTCTTGCCAATTTTTATCCTTGCCTTAGGAATAACCTCTATGCCGCCGCTCTCGCCATGGAAATGGACTTCATTGTATTCATAATAAGCATTGTCACCTATTTCAATCTCGGCTTGCATCTTATGCAATACTTTTACCGCGTTAGGAAAAACACAATGGGCAAGGAGTTTAACACCGGAGCCATCTTCAATTCTGGCTTTGATATTGATTTCCTGGATCCCTTCTTTAGGCAACACCCCAAAGCAAAGATGAACAAGGTTTTCTATTTTTATTCCCTTTTCTACAGTCAACATAATATCTATGCCGATCGCGGTTTCCTTTGGGACCAAAACTAAACCTTTTACCGAATTACTTCCGATTACCTTATTTTTGTGGACGACTAGATGGGCGATATTAGAGTCTTTAAAGACAGAGGGCGCTCCGCCTGCCTGAGCATATGCATCCAGCATTAATTCATAATCTTGCATTAGCTCTTGTCTCCTTTAGGTACGCCATTTTCTTTACCGGGAAATATTTTAGTTGGACATGGTATGCACTTTTCCTTAAAATATTTGCCCACTTCTTTTGACTTGCCTTCATGAACAATGTTGCCTGAACACATCAAAGAAGTAATATCTGCGATTTCAGAAACTTCCTCGCGATGCGTGATCAAAAGCACGGTCGTACCTTGTTTTTTGAGCGCTTTTATCATATTGATAATGTTATCCAAAGCCAAAATATCAATTCCAGAATCCGGTTCATCCAAAATCACGAGTTTCGGCCGCATGGCAAAAATCGCCGCAAGCTCGATACGCTTTCTTTCTCCGCCGCTTAAGGTCTTGTCTACCTGACGCCCTAAATAATCACTTGGCTCCAGTAAGACATGATGCAATGATTCAGTAATCAGCGCATCGTCTCTATTCTTAGTCCCTACAGCGATATAATCTTTGACGGTAAGGCCCTCGAACCTTGCCGGCTCCTGCCAAGCTAAAGTTATCCCCATCTTCGCTCTCTTGGAAACAGACAGATTAGTGATATCATCACCTAAGAAATGAATCTTTCCGGACTCAAGCCTATAATCGCAGCAACCCATAATCGCATAGGCGAGGCTTGATTTTCCCGCGGCATTGGATCCGAGAATGGAATGTATTGTGCCCTCTTTAACTAAGAGGCTCAAATCCTTTAGAATCTGCCTTCCCTCTAAGTTAAGTGAAATTTTTTCTATGTTTAATATTTCCATTTTATTTTAAAACCTCCCTAAACTAATTGCAATAGGTGTTGGGTTAGCCAAGTTATCGCTTACCGGACAACGCCCTTCTACTTGCGCAAGCCATTTCTCTAATGTTTCTTCATCTACATCGCTCTCGACCTTCATTTTAACCTTTATTTCTTTTATGCCAGCTCTTTGACTACCTTCTCCATAGACCCTGCCAAGATTAAAAGTTCCTTCAATTTCAACTTTTAAATCTTCAATGGTAATTCCCATCTCCATAGCCACAATCTCTCCCAGGCTCTGAAGACAACCTGCCAAAGCTGCTAATAGGCACTGAATTGGGCTTGGATAGTTTGCCCCGCCCTTAGAAAGAAAAATTTCATGTTTTCCCGATTTAACTTTCCATTCGCCGGAAGAAATTCTTTCTCCCACAACTTTAATTATCGTATCATTATACTCAGCCATAAAGACCGCCGATTTTATGTTTACGATAGCCCGTAATTTTAACTATAAAAATCATGGCTCCTACCAAAGTCATGCCCAAACATAAAATCTGTCCCATTGTTAATATTCCTATTATAAAGCCAAGATGTGAATCAGGTTGGCGGAAAAATTCCACAAAAAATCTTACCAATCCATAGCCTATAAGGTATAAAGGAAGAAGAAGTCCGCTAAGTCTTTCTTTCTTGCGAATACTCCAAAGTATAGTAAAAAGAAATATCCCCTCAAAAAATGCCTCATAAAGCTGAGAAGGGTGCCTCAGCAGACCTGCGGGGTCAAGGGGAAAATACATTCCTATACAAGCTTTGGTAACCCGGCCGTAAAGTTCTCCATTAATAAAATTACCGATTCTGCCAAAGGTATAACCTAAAGGAATAGCAGGGATTAATAAATCAGAAAAGTCCCAGAAATCTACTTTTCTTCTATAGCAAAAAATTAAAGAAACAAAAATTACTCCTAAAAGAGCGCCGTGATAACTCATTCCATAAATCCCAACATAATTAAATCCATGGTTAAAATAAAAAGGCAAAACCTCTAAGGGATTCTTAAGGTAATATCTTAAATCATAAAAGAAAATGTATCCTAATCTTCCGCCAATTAAAATTGCGGGGACTGCCCAGAGAAAGTAGCTATCAATGAGGCCCTTGGGAAATCTTACCTTTTCAGTCTTTAATCTATATAGAACAAGAAAATATACGGTAATAAAGCTTGCCAGATACATTAATCCATAATAAC
Organism: Candidatus Omnitrophica bacterium UBA1562; assembly: GCA_002322525.1. Classification (GTDB taxonomy): domain Bacteria; phylum Omnitrophota; class Gorgyraeia; order Gygaellales; family Profunditerraquicolaceae; genus UBA1562. Next base: position 14,205 of record DCOU01000127.1, read on the forward strand.
GAACCCGGATTGAACCAATTTTAAAAATTACCGGATTTATCCTTTCAGGTAGATAGGCCCAAAATCTAATAAATTGCTCCATTGCTAATTGAATTGCATACTATATTTGTCCTTCTATAAAGTCAATACTTGCTGGCTTAGGCAGAAATAACCCAGCAGTAACTTCAATTGCCTTAAATATTGCAGCAGGGATAATGCAACTGTTCCTGCAAAGATGCTTTGTAGCCAATTTATAAACCTCGGTCTCGTTCATTGGCCTGGACATTTCCTCGCCAACGTTAAGCTCTTTTAATTCTCCAGCCAAAGCCTTGATGTGCTCACAATTAGTCTCAAAAGTTAATTCTATCTTTGTGGGAGATGTCTTTTTTGCCTTAATAACTACTTCATTCCCGCATATTCCTGCTTTTATCCATACAGAAGCCATGGCTATTTCTTCTTTCTTAACGAAATTTGAAAATCCTCCCCGACCTTCTCCAGGGTTATATGCCCTTCGCGCGCTAACCAACCAATGCTCATAAGGATACGGTCTTTTTGATAGCCTAGACAATCATAGATTTCACCAAGGGCAAGATCTCCCCTCTCCTCTAAAAGATCCCATATATCACCAGCAATAATCCCAATCTCTATAATCATCGCTTTAGAGTAAATATAATGACGTGCGATGCCAGATAATATATCCCGACTAGAACAAAAATAATACCTGTGGCTTTGCGCATGTAATACTCTAACTTCGTTAATTTATTAAACCACCGGCTCAATGAACTGACCCCCATAGCAATCGCAATAGCAAACACTAATACCGGTAAACCTGTGCCGATTCCATAAATGAAGAGTAGCGTTACCCCAAACTTAGATTGAAGCGCAAGCGGAATGAGACTGCCGAAAAAAAGGGCTGCCGATACCGGACAAAAGGCAAGGGCGAATACCGCTCCTAATAAGAACGCTCCTGGGACACCGGCTTCAACAAGTTTATTGCGATGCTTCTGGGAAAGCGATAATCCCGGAAAATTTATCTTAATTATATCGAGTAAAATTAATCCTGCGATAATTAGGATGGGCCCGAGAGCCTTTACCATATATTTTTCCAAAAATTGCGCCACCTGAGGGATACCCAGAATAGAATTAATAAGAATAAACCCCAATAGCGCGTAGATAGCCATTCTGCCGATGGTATAGGCAATGCCAGAGAGTAGAACAAAAAATGGGTGGGTTATTTTTTTGGCTAAGAACGATATGGCCGCAACATTAGTAGCCAACGGACACGGGCTTATGGAAGTCATTATGCCTAACCACAATGCTGATCCAAAACCAATCAAAATATCTGTCATTGTACTTCCTTTAGGAAATTATTCACTTCTTCGCTGACGTAGTCGAAGAATTTTTGTTTATTCCCAACATATTCCCATATCTTTGTAAGATTCTTAAATTTTTCTTCCTTACCGCCCCTTACGAGAGAAATCACCAGTGATTTGGTGTAAAGTTGATAATCGTTAACAAAATGCTCATTACCGCGCTCCTCTACGTTGACCGCCTTAAATTCAGGTTTTCCTAAAGCAAGCGCATCTTTGAGGTTTGTCTCAACAGCCTCCCGGATATACTGCTCCATCATAGTGCAGGTATAACAGCGGAAATTGCCGTGAAAATAATAGGCAATGACATAATTCTTCGGCACCAAAGTAGCAGGTTCTTCGGAAAAACATTTAAGCGTAAAGATAACGGCAAAAAAGAACAAAAAAGAAAGTATCATAAAGAGAAGCTTTCTTCGCATGTCAACTCCTTTTAACTTATTACGGATTATTTTTAATCGCTTCCTTTATGGCGGCTACCGCTTCTTCAGTAGTTTTATTCCTAATGTCAAAAGCGATATGCTTAGACTTATCAAAGCCGACCGCATCAAACGCGTCACGAAACATCTTCTGCTGCATCAAAGGATCGCATCCCGCAACATACAGTTTATCTATATCCTTGTTATCCAGTAAAATTTTAAGATATTGATCGCCGTCATCCGCGCAAAGCTGAGGGTGCAGAGAAACAAAGTCTACGATCTTTTCCCTGCGAATGGCGTTTAAAACCTCAAAGGTGTCCATTTTTTTAAACGACGGGCAGGTGCCCTGGCAGACGCAAAGAATTAAACCTTTCTTAGCCATTCTATTTGCCTCCTTTTTTATGGTATAGAAAAGTATGAAACTTTTCTAACCACTGAAAATCGCCTGAAAGTTATCGCGAAGCGATTTTCTTGTCACCAAAAAATATTATTGCCTTCTGATCGCATATTTTGCCGCATCCTTTGCAGAATTCTACGCAATTTTCAGGATGCGCTACTTTTGGCTTCTCATCAGGACCTATTTCATATACGTTGTGCGGGCAGAAATTATAACATTGCATACAACCAGCGCATTTAGTGTAATCTATTATAGGGTACCAGTTCTTCGCCATTTATCGCTCCTTTGCCAACTCTTGCTTTGTTCTTTTGACGACAAAAAGTATATCCTGCTGAGAGAGTTTAAAATTCTTAGTCTTAGCAATTCCTTCTTTAGTGATGTCAATATAATCGGTTATAGTAAGGCCCGCGTGTTCCAAGGTCTTTTTTGCGCATTCAACTGAACATCCATCAATAGCAACTATTCTCTTTGCTGATTTTGCCGACTCAATCATACCCGGAATATGGGCTCCTATCCCGGCAAGACAAAAAATAGTCCCAACCCCATCCTCTGTCAAATCAACAGCCACCTGATTAGCGATCTGGCCGCAGTTTGAGCCCCCAGAACATGGGAATACTACAATTTCATTTGCCTGACATAAACATTCTTTAGCCATATTTTCGCTCCTTTACTTTGCAGAAATCCATTTCTTTATTTCATCCGGCGTGGGAATCCTGCCCGCGGACCTCACTTCACCGTCTATGACAATAGCAGGCGTTGACATAATCCCATAATCCGTGATTTTCTGTATATCTTCGACTTTAACTATCTCTGCCTGCACATTCAATTCCTTTACTGCAGATTGAGCGTTTTCGTAGAGTTTTTTGCATTTTGGGCAGCCCATGCCCAAAATTTCAATCTTCATCTTGCTCCTCCGTTTAACTTTAAAGCGCCACCACTTTGCATCCTTTATCTTTAATAATCAAAACAGCGCACGGTGCTTTGCGCGCTACCTTTTCTGCGGTAGAACCTAAGAGCGCGTGCTTTATGTCGCTTCTGCCCCGGCTTGACATGACAATCAGATCCATACACCTATTCCTGGCAAACTTTACAATCTCCACAAAAGGATGGCCTTCCTTTATCAGGCCGCCGGCATAATGGCGCTTTGGGATATAGGATTTAAACTCTTCAAGCCTTTTTTTGTTTTCAACTATAAAATCTTTATGGATTTTATTGCAGATATTTTCCAATGGAGGATGCACTTTATGGATTTGCTTCATATGAAAGATGTCCTCTTCCACATGAAGGAGAAAAATCTTTCCGCCGCAACAACCGACCAATTTTACCGCTTCATACAATGCCTTTTTGGAAAAATGCGAGAAGTCAATCGGCACTAATATCTTTTTGAATTGCATATATCCCCCCTTCCTTTTATTTTTTCACAGCCGAAACTTTTATACTGGCTATTGTATTTTCGGCACCCTTAAGATTATCAAACATTGCATCTACCGGATAACTTGATTCGTCTATCACCTTGACATCCTGAAACCCGACCATTGTTATAAGTTTTAGATATTCGTCTTTCTTAATCGCTCCGGCAAAACAGCCCACATATGCCTCAACAGATTCTTTAATTGCTTCCGGCAGATTTTTCGCAAGCACCAAATCTGAAACCATCAATCTACCACCGGGTCCTAATACTCTGAATGCTTCCTTAAATACCGCTTCTTTATCCGGCGAAAGATTAATCACGCAATTGGAAATGATCACATCGATGGAATTGTCTTCTACGGGAAGTTTCTCGATCTCGCCTAAACGGAACTCCACATTGGAGTATTTTCCCTTCTTGGCGTTTTCTTTTGCCTTAGCAATCATCTCTGGCGTCATATCAACGCCGATGACTTTGCCGGTTTTTCCGACTCTTGGAGAAGCAAGAAACGCATCGAATCCGGCGCCACTCCCTAAATCCAAAACAATATCTCCTTCTTTTAAGGACGCTATGACAACCGGATTGCCGCACCCAAAACCTAAATTCGCGCCCTCAGGAACGGCGTTTATTTCCGCATCGCTATAGCCAACCTTCTTGCTGATCTCTTTTGCTTGGTCTGTTCCGCAACAACAAGAACTTGTAGAACAACAGGAGACATTCTGTGTTATGGCTTTGACATAACCATCCCTGACAATTTTTTTGATTTCTTCTGCTTTTCTTTTCATGTTTTACCCTATATCCCTTCCCGCTTCATCTTTGATGCATTTTCCCTATCGATCTGTTTTTTAATCACTTCCTTGACGAAATCCAAAGCTCCTTCCTTATCGCGGTCAAGCACGATTTGCTCAATCCTAAGTAACTCATCTTGATTAAGACTAATAAGTTTTTTCTTCTCCATATATCAAGCCTTAATCAAACTAACCCCTTTACACGAATTAACTTCAATCTGCAACGTCACATGAGTAATGGCAAATTTATCTTTAAGTATCTCTCCTACTCGCTTGACCAAAAGGCATGTTTCGCTCACTGGCATATCGCGCGACACATTGATATGCGCTTCAAAGTGAATGTCCCGCTCAGTTACCGCCCATAGATGCGCATGATGAATGTCTTTTACTCCGTCAATGCCTTCTATCTGCGCCTGAATTTCCCTTAAGTTTATTCCCTTCGGAACATGTTGCATGAGAATGCGCGTGCTTTCTTCAATAATCTTGTATCCTTCTTTCAATACATAAA
>DCOU01000131.1:0-1440 GCA_002322525.1 Candidatus Omnitrophica bacterium UBA1562
AATGGCGCGTTCTTTTGCAATCTTCGTTCCTTCTGCTTTCATTATTTACTCCTTATAGTCCGAAATCTACATTATTCCTCTATATGTTTTTGCAAAATTCCTTTGACATATAAATAGCATCTTTTAGGATTATCAACCCGCTTCATAGCAACTATGTCAAATGCCTTTTTGACTTGTTCCTCTCCATGAGCATTTATCATCTTCATTATATCTTCTATAACGTCAGGGTCGTTTTCTTCAAATACGATACTTGCGAAGGACCTGGCTTTCTTTAAATTATCAGGGCCGTAAAGCATTTCCAACCTGTCCCATTCTGCCTCAAGCCAGGCAGGATCGTAAAGATTAAGGGCTTTATAGGATGTGGCAAGGCGGTTGGATGGTTCGTTTGCATTAAGGTCTGAATATTTCATATCAATAATATTTTGCCTTCTTAATTCCTGCATGCCTTCGCTCATCGCGGTTTTTCCTATATGAAATCTTTCTGTTAAGATATCCCTGCTTGAAAACCACCATGGCCTGGCATCGCTTATTTCAGCATAAGCAAGATTTATAAGATAGCAATACTTGGCTGAAAAAGTAAGTTTTTTATTCCACCCGTATCCAAAAAAAGCGTCTGGCAGGTTAAAATACCATTCCTTTGGGTAAGAATAGCTAACTGCCGGATTGTCATAGCTTAACAAGATTACAAGGGCATCTTTGGAGTATTCCGGCTCAACCTTAATAAGGTTGTATTTCTTCTGCAATCTGCGTAAACATTTTGTAATCTGCCTTCTGTAAGCAGTTCTGTCCATCCTCTCATACAAGCCCAGGGCTTTGGCTGTTTTATCATAATCAAGCGTTATCGCAGATTGAGGGTTGCCATCAAACTGCCTCAATAGCAACAAATACAAATCAAAGCCTCTTTCATCCTGGGTAGTTATCATCTTACCGCCGAGTTTAGGATCTTCCAAAAACTTCCAGGATACAGGAACCGGCGGCTGTTCGGCCTCTGGGCCGCCAACAGCCCTTTTAAATCTCTCTATTTTATTAAATTCTTCTAAAAGTTCTTTTGCCAGGCCCTTTGACCTTATCAGAACGCTGGTTTCTGTATTTTTATGCAGAGAAGATTCTGTCCAGTTAGAGCTCCCTAAAATAACTGTTTCGCTGTCTATAACGATTGCCTTAGAATGAGTATATTTTTTGGGACTGTCATAAAATACATCTATGCCTGCATCCTTTGCCATTTTAAAGCTCCAGGCATTCTTGTCCTCTATTTCCCATTCATCAGATTTATTGACGAAATCAATATTCTGATCCAGGATTAATGTAACCTTTACTCCCCTGTTATGGGCTTTGACCAATTCATCCATAAGCTGATAAACGCTTGAAGACTTATCATTAGGCATGAGCCGCGCCACAAACATAACCATATATATGGATTCTTTGGCTTCGCTTAATGCC
>DCOU01000131.1:1642-2890 GCA_002322525.1 Candidatus Omnitrophica bacterium UBA1562
TTCAATGATTATCCTCTTTGTGCCTGAAGGCATTTTCTGCGTCGTGTTATTGTTTATAGTATATGACCATTCATCGTAATCAAATTTTACCGCATAACATGTCTGTGGTTTTACTTTCGCGCCTTCAAATTTAACTACAAATCCGCCATCTGACATAACATTATCCTCCAAGTCCGTCATTGCGAGCCCCGCTTCGCGGGGCGAAGCAATCTCCTTGCTTAATATCCTAAATTTGAGTTTCATCCAAAATGCGAATAAGCGATTCTTCCCAACCAAAACAGGTATTTCCTATGCCAATAAGCGCCTTAAATGCTTCAATACTTTTGGGATCAATTTGCGCAAACTCTTCAAGTATCCGCACAATCTCACTCATAAATTCGCCGACAGTACCGTTCGAGTCATCCACTCCTCCGACGCATAACTTTTTATCCAACCGCAAAAGCAGCTTCACCAAGATTTCAGCTGCCTGCCTATTGACCGGCAAAGCAGAAACGATAGCTGACAACCTGTTACAACCTTCCCTTAAAGAATCCTGATTCGAAAACCATGTGCGCGACGGCCCGGTATATGGCTTGACATATCGCATAGCATCAGTAATTGATTTTTTAACTGCGGCTATTTCATCTTGATTTAACGCTTCTCTCCGTCCATTGCACTCGACTTGGCTATTGAGCTGCTTGTCTTTATCGGTTAACTCTCGGCCATCCATAACCGTATACATAGCTAGGGCAACCATATGTTTGCAAAGCGTGCCTTTTTGACCAAGATAACATGTGCAATCTCCGTGTTTATAGTGCTGGGCCGATATTGAAACACGATAAGGTTTCGTCCCCAAAACAACAGCAGAATAGTATCCTCCCAGCTCCTCTATTTCCGTTACTTTACCGCTCTCATACAAACCAACTGCACGCTTAAACGTTGTTTCATCAGTCGCAAATTTGATTTTGTTAAGGTCATATGATGGAATCATCATTCTTCATCCCCATGGCAACTTTGGCAGTTTATTTAATGCCTTAACAAATCTGGCGCGATCAAATGGTTGATTTTCTTGTACCGTTTAGTGTTTAATCTTAAAGCTGCCCCTTTCATCCTAATTTTTGAAAAATCTCTATTTCTGCGAAGCCATACCATCCTACTTCGCATTTAGCAGCGTAAAACACTGGTATATGCTTCGTAGGGATGGTTCCTGCGAAGCCGTGAGCGAAAGCATCACGGCGAAGCAGAACCAGCTAAATCTTTCTGATGAAT
>DCOU01000008.1 GCA_002322525.1 Candidatus Omnitrophica bacterium UBA1562
TCTAAGAGGTTGCGACACAGCCTCAGATCGTTTGGCGCGCAATTCCGTAGATGGCGGTAAAATTATATATCTTATAGACAGAGACGTTATTAAGGATCTAAAATTTCCTACCTACCGCCTCGATAACAACGCCCAAGGCAAATTTATGCTCTCTATCGCTTTCGGCCAGAGCAAGTATTACGTGGATTCGCTTTCTGAAAATGTAAAGCGCGGTATTCGCTTAAAGCTAAGTAAAGGTATCTGGCCTCAATGGGCACCAGTTGGCTATCTTAATGAACGAAATACACACACAATCGTTGTTGATAAGAATAAGGCGCCCCTTATTAAGAAAGCTTTTGAGTTATACTCTACCGGTAACTTTACCCTTGAGCGCTTAGCTGATACTCTAAACGCTTGTGGACTTACGGGCAAAGAGAATAAACCTCTAACTATATGGAGATATCAATATATACTTAAGAACCCCATCTATTACGGCCTCATCCGCTACAATGGCGAAACCTACGAAGGCACCCACGAACCAATTATCACAAAGAAACTTTTTGATAAATGCCAAGAGGTTATGCGCGGGCGTGGCAAGCCCAAGAAGACAAAGAGGTATTTTGTCTTTAGGGATTTAATGATGAGATGCGACGAGTGCGGAAGGATGATTACCGCAGAAACACATAAAGGGTTTATTTATTATCGCTGTACTAAGAGAAATACAAATTGTCCAAAGAAGTACCTACGCGAAGAGGAGCTTGCCGCGCAGATAAAGAGAGCGATTCAAAAAGTTTCTTTGTGTGATGATTGGACAAAGAAAATTTTAGAGCAGTTAGAAAAAGACAAGAATAGCACTGTCCAATCATCACGCCCCCAGCAGCAAAGTTTACAGGCAAAACTCAGCGATATTGAAAATAAGATAAACAAGCTGATAGACATTTATATTGAGGAGGCAATCTCAAAAGAAGAATACCAGAAAAAGAAGGAATCTTTGATTAACGAAAAGAGGAAATCACAAGAAGCCCTGCAGGATTTTGCTGCTGGGGGCAATAATTGGTTCGAACAGGCGAGGGAATTTGTAACTTCTTTGAATAAGGCAAGTTATGCGATTTCGGAAGGAAATTTAGAATCCCAGAAAGAATTTCTGAAAAAGATTGGTTCGAACTTTATTTTAAAAGAGCGCCGCCTCGTTTTCTCGTCGGAAGCCCCCTATAGGGGGCTTCTCTTAAGCGCTCCATTTCTCAACTGGCGGGGCCGATGGGATTTGAACCCACGATCACGTGCTCGACAGGCACGGGTCTTTCCAGGCTAGACGACGACCCCGTTTAGCTTGAATGCTTCTTGAAATTTATTATATTTTCTCTCTAAATATTGACTCTCAGAAACTCCTCTATACATATAATAGAATAATCTTCTACTGTCAAGCTTAGAATAATTCAGATGCTTACTTTTTTTATCTAGATATCCACCTACTAAAGCGGCATTATCCCTTAAAATTTCAGACAACTTCTTTAAAAAACTTAAATTTGCATGTGCAAAACACATTGACATATACGGCATCATATTATTATGCCTATCTCCTCTTCTAAAAAAACCGCAAGAGATTCCGCCATCCCCATCGAAATATCCTCGGACAAAATGGCTTATGCATTCTTTAGGCACAATAGGTAATTTAAGCCTATTTTCTTTTTTAGGCATGAATCCTAATCTTATCAAATCATCGTACATCTTTTTAGAGCCGATTTGGATAAAATATGAGTCCTTCCAGTTCTTGTTGTATCTTTTTTTCATAGATACCTTATGTTTAGACTCTAATATTCGTTTAACTTTCTCTAAAATTTCTCGATCAGTGGAACTAAAAGAAACATATTTTGACCCCCTGGGATTAATAAACATACAGCCGTCTGCAGCAAAGTAGCCTAAAACATAGGCCATTTCAGGCGACCATTTCTTAAAGAAATCTACATTTACTTTTTTCTTTACCTCTTGAATCCTTCTATCGGGCCCATTATATTTAATTTTTTTCTTTAGTTGTCCTGTTTTATAAAGCCAGCTTGTAAGGTTTTTATCGGTAAATCTGCGACAGCTCTGAGTTGGAACTTGAAAACGACGGAACCATTTAGTTACTGTAGTCCGAGGCGCATTTAACATCAAAGCGATATCCCTGTGCTTCATATCTTCGATACAGTGCATCTGATAAAATAAATCTTTTATAGATGCATTAAACCTATCTTCTATGTTTTTGATTCTATTGGATTTTTCAAGTAAAATCATTTTTATATTATAGTAGTGGGCGATAGAGGATTTGAACCCCTGACCCCCTGCGTGTAAAGCAGATGCTCTAACCAACTGAGCTAATCGCCCAGAAACAAATGTATTATAGGTGAAGATGTTATCTTCGTCAACTAATGGCTTCTGACGATTTCTTTAACCCGCATCAGGCGCACAAGATTTCCCCGCTCAAATTCACTCAATTTATCTTCGATAAAACCAACGGTTTCAATTATTGAAGGTATTAAAAGATACTCAAGAGCGTTCACCCTGCGACGGGTACGTTCAATTTCATAAGAAAGCACCTGGCAAATCTTAAAGAGCTGACTGAACCTGATAAGGTCAGGCATTAATTCCTTTAGTTTTAAAATTGCTGCGTCTAATTCTGCGGTGGTTTCTTGAAAACTATAATTTAAAGTAACTACGATTTTATTAAGCTTGATCTCAGGCACCTTAACATTCATAACCTTTTGTTCTTTAAATTCTAAATCAAGCTTGGTATTCACCAAATCCAGCGCTTTGAGCAAATTCTCTCCCGACATTTTTGCTTGAGAGACAATAAATAAAGGGACAATTTGCGAAAGTGCGTATCTAATCTTTGAATGCAATTCTTTTATTTCTTTAATAAAAATCAGGAATCTGGGCATTAGTTGCTCTAGTTTATCTTCCAATAACTTATGCCCCCGCTGGGCAAATATAAGCCTGCGCCTAAGGCGGAGTAACTCCATCCGGTTAGGATTAACTCTCAGTTTCATCGTTTAGTGAGGTCTCTGAAAAAATCCTCCAAAATCCATCAGAGACCTCTGATTACACAGATTACTTTAGATTACACAGATTTTTCCTCCGGAGTTTTAATCTGTGTAATCGGATTTTTAATCTTTTAATCAGAGATTTCTTCAGTTTTAGACTTTTTCGGAAATCTCTTAGCCGCTGTAATATGCCTTGATAAACTTAAGGCCAATCCGTTTAAGTTCAGAAGACGGCAACATATTCAAAAGTTTCCAGCCCATATTTAGGGTGGCGTGTATATCGCGTATCTCATATTCACCCTGCCGGATAAATTCATTTTCAAATCTATCGGAGAAGTTTAAATATACCTTATCCAAATCTGAAAGCGCTGCCTCGCCTAATATAATAGAGAGTTCTTTGGCCTCTTTGCCCTTGGCATAACAGGCAAATAGCTGATTTGAAACATCGGCGTGGTCTTCGCGGGTTTTATCCTTACCAATACCTTTATCCTTAAGCCGGGATAGGCTAGGCAAAACGTCGATGGCAGGATATATGCCTTTACGCTGTAATTCGCGCGAGACAATGATTTGGCCCTCGGTAATATAGCCTGTCAAGTCCGGGATGGGATGAGTTTTATCATCTTCGGGCATAGTTAAAACCGGAAGAAGAGTAATCGAGCCTTCTTTACCTTTAATCCTGCCGGCACGTTCATAGAGACTCGCTAAATCAGTATAGAGATATCCCGGATACCCCCGGCGTCCGGGAATTTCTTTACGCGCAGCAGAAACCTCCCTTAAACTTTCACAATAAAAAGTCATATCAATTAAAATTACCAAAACATGCATATCTAGTTCAAAGGCAAGATATTCTGCGCAAGTCAAGGCCAGCCGTGGCGTTGAAATTCTTTCAATGGCAGCATCGTCGGCTAAATTGATAAATAAAACCGCTCTTTCAATAGCGCCGGTATCCTTAAAATCCTGAATAAAGAAGTTTGCCTCTTCGAAGGTTATGCCCATAGCCGCAAATACGACGGCAAATTTTTCTACTTTACCTAACACCTTGGCCTGCCTGGCAATCTGGGCGGCAATCCGTGAATGCGCAAGGCCTGAACCGGAAAATATGGGAAGTTTCTGCCCGCGCACTAAAGGATTCATGCCATCTATAGCTGAAATACCGGTTTGTATAAATTCTGAAGGATATGCCCGGGAACAGGGATTAATGGGTGAACCGTTGACATCCATAAATTTCTTGGCGATAATCTGGGGCCCATTATCCCGGGGCCTTGCCCCGCCGTCAAAAACCCGGCCGATCATATCTTCAGAAACACCCAATTCCTGACTGCGGCCTAAAAATTTAACCCGCGAGCCTTCCGTCCCTAAACCTACTGTTCCTTCAAAAACCTGCACCAGCGCCTTGTCTTGACTGATATCTAATACCTTACCTCGCAATATATCGCCTTTTTGCGTTTTGATTTCAACTAACTCTGCATACTTTATATCTTCAAATTTCCCTTCCCTGGCTGCAGGAAGTTCAACTAGCATTATGGGGCCGGAGATATTTCTGACGGTCAAATATTCTTTCAACATACGTTCCCCTAAGTCAGATTCAGCGCATCTATTTCTTTATTAATCTCTTGAAATTCATCTAATTGTGTTTCCAGAATATATTTACATTTGGCAATTTTTTCCCGCAGCGGTAATTTTAACAAATCCTTTAGCTCTCGACCGGATTTTATCAGCGCAAGCAGGATCTTATGTAAATCTAGAATCGCTTTTAACATCAAATACTGTTTTTTAAGAGAAGCGTAAGTATCTATATCATGAAAAGCATTTTGGTGTAGAAAGTCCTCGCGGATGCTTTTGGCAGTCTCTAAGGTAAGTTTATCCTCATCAGAAAGCGACTCCACGCCTACAAGCCTGGCAATTTCTAAGAGGCCGGATTCTTCTTCTAAAAGCCGCATGGCCTCTTTTTTTAAATTCACAAATTCAGGGGAGACATTCTTTAAATATTCCTTCACATTATCATGATAAAGCGAATAACTGATTAACCAGTTTATAGCGGGAAAATGCCGGGCATTAGCTAATTTGTCATCTAAGCCCCAGAAAACCTTGACTACCCTTAAAGTGGCCTGAACCACCGGGTCAGATAAATCTCCGCCTGGTGGAGATACAGCTCCCATAATACTTAATGCACCTACTCTATTATCTTGACCCAAACAAACTGCCTTTCCTGCGCGCTCATAAAATTCGGCAATGCGGCTGGATAGATACGCCGGATAGCCTTCTTCGCCAGGCATCTCTTCTAGCCGTCCCGACATCTCACGCGAAGCCTCTGCCCAACGCGAGGTTGAGTCTGCCATCAATGCTACTGAATAGCCCATATCGCGGAAATACTCCGCAATAGTAATCCCAGTATAAATGGAAGCTTCGCGCGCTGCCACAGGCATATTTGAGGTATTGGCAATAATCACTGTGCGCTCCATTAAAGGCCTGCCGCTACGCGGGTCTTTTAATTCGGGAAAACTTAATAAGAGGTCAGCGGTCTCATTTCCACGTTCACCGCAAGCCACATAAACAATAACCTGGGCATCTGACCATTTAGCAAATTCGTGCAGAACAACGGTCTTTCCGCTGCCAAAAGGACCAGGGATACAAGCCGTGCCGCCTTTGGCAATAGGAAATAATGTATCAATCACCCGCTGGCCTGTGGTTAGGATTTCATTGGGCATGAGTTTTTCTTTGACTGGACGCGATTTTCTTACCGGCCATAATTGCAAACAATTCACGTCCACCACGCCCTTTTCCGTTTCTATCCTGGCCACTGTTTCTTCAACAGTAAAATCGCCTTCTTTAATCTCAATTAACTTACCCCGCATACCCACAGGAACTAAAATCTTATGCAATAAAAGTGTGGTCTCCTGAATCTGGCCTAATACATCACCAGCCCCTACGTTCTCGCCTACTTTCGCCAGAGGTTGCAAATGCCAGCGTTTCTGCCGATTTAAACCCGGTAGCGATATACCGCGACTAATAAAATCACCGGTTTTATCTCTTATTAAATCTAAAGGCCTTTGTATTCCGTCGTAAATAGAGCCGATTAATCCCGGGCCTAATTCTACGCTCAAAGGTTGCCCACTTAAATAAACCGGCTCACCCGGGCCAATGCCTGCGGTCTCTTCATATACCTGGATGTACGCTAAATCCTGTTTTAACTCTACTATCTCGCCAATGAGTTTCTTCTTGGACACCGCCACCATATCATACATCCTGGCAACGGAACAATTCTTAGCCACTACCAAAGGCCCGGAAACGCGAATAATTATAGGTTCCTTCATTTACTCTCCCTGCATAATATCCTTGCCTACTGCTCTTATGGTAAACTGACTTAATAAATCTTCGGATAAAAATAAATCTCCCCGATAGTCCGGCAGCGGTATAATCAAGGGCCGCGATTTTTCTCGATACTGCTCAATCAAATCTATAATTTTTAAGGCATACCTTTCTAAAATAAAAATAAAAGAAAAATTGGCCTCTACCGCCCGCTCGAATACCGGCCGCACATCCGTTTTGTCGTCTATCGGATACAAGGCGCATCCTAAGGCTTTGAATCCCAAGATAAAATCAGCGTCGCCTATTATCGCGATATTGTTAGGCATAGCTTAGCGTCAGCCTTTCTTGAACCCAAGGGTTTGGGATATTATTAATCTTGGCCAAAAGAAGTAAACGCAGGCGCTTTAATTCATTCCCTTTAGCCAGACAATAACCGAATACAGCCTCCGGCCCAAAGGACATATATTTTGCCGGTTGCATAAGATGTGTCAAATAATCATCGATATTTCGTTCTAAAACACTAAAATTACCGTCCTTTTCTATCTGCATTATGCCATCCCGGATTATCTGACGATAAAAACCATTTAAAGCCTTACCAAAGAGATTTACTAATTCTTTTTTTATTATATATCCGCCTTCCAGAAGATTCGCTTTTAAGTTCTCAGCAGATTCTTTCCGGTAATGTATCCTTAAAAAAGTCTTTATATTATATAAATCTATAAATTTTCTGATAAAATCTTTTAAGAGGCCTGAATTTGTCTGCATAATTAAAGAATAGCTTCTAGCCAAATCCTTTTTTAAATCAATGTATGCTTCAAATAAAAAGAGGTCAACAAATAACTCAAGAGCCAGCCGCTCTAATTTTTGTGCTTCTGAATTAATCCAAGTATCTACACCGGCGGAATCCCTTATATTTACTATATCCAAGGCATAACTTCCTGCATCCGCAAGAATTCGTAATGCCGCATCCGGTGACGGAGCGTCTGAGATATTTAAAAAAATCGCGTTTTTTAACAAGTGCGTTTCTAAAACACGCACGCGCGCTACTGAATATATATATCTTAAGTCTTCCATGTTATTCTTGAAACAATATCTGGGCTATTTTGGGTTCGAGGCTCTGCCGCACATTCGCTAATATGCTGCCTAAAGAATTATCTATCAGAAACTCTTTAGTTCTTAGAATAAAACCTCCCCGAATATTATCAGTGAATGACAATTTAAGGCGGGGGTTTATTTTATGTATGTAGTCTTGGCTGATGCGCGGTTTATCATCAGGAGAAAATACAATCTCTGCCTCTCCTTCAAGATGAATTTTTGAAAGCATATTGCTTATAAGATTGCGGTATAAATGAGAATCTAAATTAAAGAGTGCATCCTGCGCTTCCCTAAAACAATTATCCAGCTGAAATCTCTTTTCTTGTAATACAGCTTCCTGCGCCTTTAATTTTTTACCAATAACCTCTTTCCTATAAACAAACTCGCCGTCGGCAAGCGCACGGGCAATAATATCCTGCCTTAAAAGATTTGCCTCTTTCTCTATCTCTTGAATAATATTACTTTCCTCTTTTAAGGCGTTGTCAATTATATTCTCTGCCTTGAGCCTTGCGTCTTCTAATATCCTGGTAAAAATCTGTTCTAGCGCCACTTTAAATGAGCCCACAACTTACGGCAACGTTAGTGACCGTAAATTGTTTGGGCGAATTAACCCCACTGTTTCGTTTTGCAACGCATAAGCGAAACAAAACGGTGGGGGAAGTTCAGACAAACCGCGACGATACGTCGGGATGTCCTTACTTATGAGATTGCTAAAAAAATCCTCAACACTGCAGCAATCTCTGATTTAAAGATTAAAAACAGATTGCACAGATTAAATCGCCGACGAGACAATCTGTGTAATCTTAAATAATCTGTGTAATCAGAAAGCGCTGATATGATTTTTAAGAATATTTCAGCGCTCTCCTTATATTTTAACTCCTAACAATAATAAGAATGCCGTAGCCAAACCCAATATGGCATAAATCTCCACAAATATAGGTAAGACAAGGGCCTTGCCTGCTTCCTCGGGCTTTTTCGCCACAATACCAATGGAGGAAACCGAAACTTTTCCCTGCCAAACTGCAGATATGGATTCTACTAAACTTACCGCAAGGCATATAGAAAAAATCTCCATCCCTTGGTGTAACGTAGGTATTTTAATTTCTGCCCCTAAAAGATTGAGTTTATTTAATACCAAGAATCCAATGAGAAAACCATAGAATCCCTGCGTGCCAGGGATGCCTATAAGGGGAATCATCCGGCCAAACTTCTCCGGGTCCTCTGTCATCACGCCTCCTACGGCCTGACCGGCTAAAGCCACGCCAATCGCTGAACCTACGCCTGAAATAGCCATTACTATTGCTGCGCCCGCAAGCGCAAAAACTAGACCCGCATCCATAGTTAACCTCCTTTTAATGAGTATTAATATATTTTGTTTCTACTTTCAGGGGCTTAAAAGAAATGCCTCCGCTCTTAAAAAATTTAGAAAAGAACTCCACGAACTGCAGCCTCACCGGATGCACGAATGCGCCCAATAAATTCATCAGGAAAGAAACTACGTGCCCAAAAATAAAAATTGCAGCCAGGATGAAACCGCTGACCAATACCTTGATAAAACTTACATTATTTATAAATGGTATAATAGAAGTAAATATCTGGCTAAACTGCACACTAATTAAATTGACGGTGGTAGCCATCACGCCTGTAACCAGGCCCAATGCCCAAAGACGGCTGTAAGATAATATATCGCTAAGATATCCTGAAAGCGCACTATAAAGGTTATATAGGCCATAAAATAATTTTGTACTAATACCTTTCTGTGTACGCCCCTGGGTCGAGATAAGCGCTATCGATGCTAATAATGTGGCGTATTTAAATAAACTTATGCGGGAAGCGTCTAATAATTTTAAGAAAATTAAACCCAGTCCGGTTAAACCAAACAACAGTGTAAGCATAGGAACTTGGTCTAATGCTATATCTAAATAACGTTTATTCTTTATATTTCCTATAGCTGCCACAATATTACCAAACCAAACCTGAACTATACCAAAAGAGAGCGCAATCCCTAAGAGCTTTGTAGGTTCTTTTAAAGGGTCAAGCAGAATCAGCGAATCTTTAAATCTTTTAAGCGGTAAGAATACTTTATTGGTATCAGCAAGTAGATCAAATAGGTTCCCAAACCAGCTACCTGTGAGCGCACCAATGATTATGGTGGATATACCGCAGAATAAAAATAACCTAAAGAATCTCAGACCCTGCGGCCCCATTTTAAATTTTTTAAGCGCGAACCAACAAATCAAAGTTAACATCAACCCGTAACCTACATCTGAAACACAAAAACCAAAATATAAAAAGAAAAACGGCGCTAAAAATGGTGTGGGGTCTATCTCGTTGTATTTAGGCATTCCGTAGATTTTGGTAATGAACTCAAAAGGTTGTATCAGGCGTTTATTCTCCAAGGTTACGGGCGGCTCTTCATCGGGTTCTGGGTCTCTTATTACTACCTCTAAATCTACAAAACTAGATAAACAACTCTTAAGGCGCCCCAAATCCTTTTCTTTTATCCACCCCGTGACTAAAGATACGTAATCCGTCTGAAATATGCTTCCGGAGATACCTCGACGTATATCTTCATTACTCAATTTATCGGCTAAAGCCATAAGTTTTATCTTCTCAGGTAGAATACGCCTTGCCTCCTGCCAGAGTTCCTGTTTCTCTTCATTTAATTTGGCAATATTTGCCTCAGTTTCCAAAATTATTTGGCTAGGCGCGCCTTGTATTTTAGGTAAAATTACAGGATTAAAATTGTATTTCTTTAAAAGAGGGTGTATTATCTGAGACTCTTGTTTTAGATAGATAATTAAAAGATAAACTAAATTGTCTTTTTGGTTTATGGTCTCAAAATAAAGATTTAACTTTTTACTTTTTATCTCTTCATCAAAACTGGTGAGCTGATTTCGATTGATTATGCCCGGTATAAGCTCAATATGTTCCGTAGCAGCGACCTGTGTTAAAGATAGGCGCAATTTTTCCCAGGGCAGGAGATTATATTTAGTGCTATGTAATTTATCTAATTCTATTTGGGTGGACTTAATGCGTTCTCTCAAGGCGTTGAGATGCCGGATAATTAACCCGAT
The DNA here is from genome assembly GCA_002322525.1 of Candidatus Omnitrophica bacterium UBA1562. Taxonomy (GTDB): domain Bacteria; phylum Omnitrophota; class Gorgyraeia; order Gygaellales; family Profunditerraquicolaceae; genus UBA1562. The sequence goes on from DCOU01000008.1 coordinate 10,481, forward strand.
GTCAAATTCTTTTAAGAGCTCCTCTATTTGGCTTTCGCCTAATACCGGTTTCTCTGAAAAAAAGCCTTTTTTGAGCGAAAGGCTCTCCAAATAATCTATCGCTTCTTGGAGTTGCCCTAAACCTTCAGTTGCTTCTTCTTTTTGGGCAGCAATGTGCGCTTCTTTTATCTGTATCAGCTGAACAGCTCCCAGCTTTTGCAAAAGATAGATAATTTTTTCTTTCTGCTGTTTGGTAAAAAATATATCGATGTGTTTTATCTTTGCAATTGCCATAAGCCAAGCACCTCATCCACAATATAATCTCTATCCCTATCCTTATTTTGAGCGGAGATATTTTTAATCCTTTCTATCTTCTGATTAGCCTCTTCGTCTATTTGTCGTATACTTTCTTGCGCTTGTTTTTGAAACTTCTCTTTAATCTTTTGCGCTTCCATATTGGCTTCTTTTTCTGTAGTTTGCAAAATCTCTTTTCTTTTTGTAAATTTTGCCTCCTTAATCATTGAAGATGCCTTACGTTTTGCCTCTTCAACGATTCTCTTGGCTTCTTGCTCCTTAGTTTGTATCTGGTTTAAAATCTCTAATTGTTCCATAGTTATTTTATATCCGCTAAAATTTCTTCTGCTGTTTTAAGGGGGTCTTTGGCTTTTATGATGGGCCTGCCTACAACCAAATAATTACAACCCGCAGCAATCGCTTCGCTTGCTGTTGCGGTTCGTCTCTGGTCATCAACGGCTGCACCCTTGGGCCTTATTCCAGGAGTTACGATAATAAAATCCTTGCCGAATTCTTTTCTAATCAGCGCCGCTTCTTGAGCAGAACAAACTACTCCATCTAAACCGGCATCCTTTGCAAGTCTTGCTCCTTCTAAAACTTCGCTTTGGATATCTCCTTTATTTTCCTCGCTGGTTAAGCGAGTAACGCCAACAACAAACGGCTTAGCAATTTTTAATTCCTCTGCTTTTTGTTTAGCACCCCTGACAGCTTCTTTTAACATTGCTATGCCGCCTTTAGTATGCACAGTCATCATAAAAACCGCTAATTGTGTAGCATCTATAACGCCTTTCCCAATATTTGGTAATATTTCATAATTTAAACCTGTACCTGTGCCAACAGATAGAAATACCGTATTTGGAATGTCATAAAATTTTAAGTCCAAAAATACTTTAGCCCCTTTTTTACCAATCATCTTAACTACTTCTGGTCCACACGCAGTAAATAGCTGACTACCAACTTTAAAAATCTTTACTGTAGGATATAGGATGTCAACAAAACGTTCTGCCTCTTTTAAATTATCCACGTCTAAAGCTACAATGAGTTTATCCTTTGATTCTAACATCTTATTGAACCAATCAATTCGTTAATTGAGTTTATGTTATTTTCCTGCAAATATTTTTTTATGCCTTTGATAATTTCTATACTTACTCTGGGATTAATAAAATTTGCCGTGCCCACACTTATTGCCGTTGCTCCAGCGATAATAAATTCCACGGCGCTCGGAGTATCCATTATACCACCCATTCCAATAATGGGAATTTTAATCTTCTGATTTACTTCCCAAACCATTCTCACTGCAACCGGCCTGATTGCCGGCCCACTTAAACCGCCAGTCAGGCTGGCAATTTTAGGCTTTCTGGTCTTTACATCTATACTCATTGCAGTTATAGTATTTATCAAAGAAACCGCATCCGTTCCAGCAGCTTCGGTAGCCTTGGCAATATCAGCAATAAAAGTAACATTGGGAGAGAGCTTGGTGATTAGTGTTTTGCTGGTAACCCGACGCACCCCCCTGACAACCCCGTAGGTTGCTTTTGGGTCCTGAGAGATTAGAAGGGGTTTACCGCGGATATTCGGGCAAGAGATATTCAATTCAATTGCTGCTATTTCTTTTATTTTATCTACCTTGCGCGCCAATTCCACAAATTCCTCCGGCCCACTTTCCGAAGCAATGCTTACAATTATAGGAGGGCCGATTTTTAATAATAAAGGAAGCTTCTCTCGAATAAAAACTTCCAAGCCGGGATTTTCTAAGCCAATAGAATTAAGCATTCCCGCAGGAGTTTCGCAGGTGCGCGGCGCTGGATTACCTTGCCTGGGCTTTAGGGTAATGGTTTTAGTCACAATTGCGCCCAATTCTTTTAAATTCATAAAATCCTTGAATTCCTCGGCATACCCGAATGCCCCTGAGGCAACCATTACCGGATTCTTTAGTTTAAGTTCACCGATTTTAATCCTTAAATCAACCATCTCTCTAATAAATTCTTATCTAAGAAACACGATCCCTATTATAGCGCAAGTAATTAATACTAAGATAGGATGAATTTTAAAAATTGAAAGCACGATAACTGTGCCAATTACGATAAGCAAGGATTTATATCCAGCAAGGATGCTCGTCTTACTTATGCTTAAAGCAGCGACAATAATGAGCCCAAGCACAGCCGGCCTTAAACCTTTGAAAGCCGCCTGCACAGTAGGATTATTTTGAAACTGAAAGAATACAGAGGCAATAGCCCAGATAATTAAAAACGACGGCAAGACAACTCCCATGGTAGCAACTACTGCGCCCCAGAATTTTGCTACTTTGTATCCGACAAAAGTAGCAGAGTTTATAGCGACCGGACCGGGGGTCATCTCTGAAATGGCAATAAGATCGGTAAATTGTCCTATCGTCAACCAGCGGTATTTGTTAACAACCTCTCTTTCCATTAACGGGATCATTGCGTATCCACCCCCAAACGTAAATGCTCCGATTTTAATAAATTCCCAAAAAATTTTAAGATAAATCATTTATTTCCCCCTTTTCAAAAGCTTGGCTCGATGCACAGTATTTTAAACTTCTTGAAATCCTTCAAGCCTCCCTTGATAAAACTTAAGTTTGTAAGGTATTTCATCTTACACCAGGTAAAAAATTTAGATTTTGGCTCCATGCCAAAATTCCATTTCACATATTGAAATATAAAATAGACTGTCAACAATAAGGAGGCAATAGTAAAAATCCTCCAAAAAGTGCTGGCCCAGATAAAATTGAATATAAAGCCCAGAGCAAAAAGCAAACCAAAAATGTGCATGAGATGAAAATTTCCCAAATAAACAAATCCTTTTAAAGGAAAGGGTACCATAAATGAAGGGTTGCCTTTTAAAAATTGCAGGATAATCTCAAGGCCTTGCTTATGAACATACTTATCAATTAAAGGAAGATGCGCCTGACCATAGGCTACCCAGACCTTACGTAAAGATTTTAAATCTGCCCTATGCATATGGTCAACCTTAGCCAGGGGCGCAAAGTAAAATCTCCACCCTGCCTGGCGGTGTTGATAGCTTAAATCCATATCTTCACCGGTTGGCCTATCCCAAAATTTGGCTGCGATAGCTTTCATGGCCACTTTGCGATAAGCTACATTGCAGGTGCCAAAAAAATACGCCTTGTGGCCGCCGACATCAGAGGGCTTGGGGTCCTTAGGGAATTCCGGATAATAACCTTCCTGAATAAACCCGTAACGGGGCGAGACCATATTAAAACGAAAGTGCTGGCACCAGGCCTCGACCAAATTGTTAGGGTCGACTTTTAAAGTAAAAACTTCTCCTCCTACGCTAGCGATCTTAGGATCGTGGCTGAAGTGTTTGAGCATCTCATTAATCCAATTTTTATCTGGCGCACAATCCGCGTCTGTAAAAAACAAGAAATCTCCCTTAACCACTTCTAAGGCTTTATTGCGCGCGAATCCCGGAGAGGGACAATTAGGAATCTCGACTAATTTAATAAATGGGTAAATCTTGCGCCAGCTCTTTATAATATCGACGGTTTTATCCGTGGAACCGCCGTCAGCAATAATCCATTCCCAAGAATCCCGTGGGTAATCCACATTGAGAAGATATTCAAAGGTCTTCTCAATAGTGCGTTCAAAGTTTTTTACGGGAATAATAATGGAAACGAAAGGATTCAAAGACACCATTATCCCACCTCCTCTTTTCCTACCCAGATTATTTCATCTCCATTAAATACCGGGCCTTCTTTACAGACGCGTTTAAAACCTTCTTTTGTATTCATTACGCAACCTAAGCATGCACCAATCCCGCAGGCCATATGTTCTTCTAAGGAGACCTGGGTGGGAATATTATATTTTTTAGAAATCCGGATGATTTCTTTTAACATGGGCCTTGGACCGCAAGCATATATGGCTAATGGCTTATGGCTAATGGCTAATGGCAAAATATTTTTTAGTAACTCGGTAACTTTACCTTTAAAACCTTCGGAAGCGTCATCAGTGGCGATTTTAACTTCGCAACCTAATGCTTTAAATTCTTTCTTGCGAAGAACCTGGCCCGTTGACTTAGCGCCTATTAATACTAAAGCGTTTAGCGGATAGCGTTTAGCGGATAGTTTAAATTTTTTGTTTTTCCTATACGCTCTACGCTCTACGCTATACGCTAATTTGTCTGCTAGAAATAACAACGGCGCAACCCCTATGCCGCCGGCGACTAATATTGGCGTTAGGTTATAGGTGTTAGGTGTTAGGTTAAACCCATTACCCAAGGGCCCAATCACGTCTAAATATTCACCGGGCCTTCGCTGTGATAAGATCTGTGTGGCACGACCCACCACTTCATAAAGGAATTCTATATTAGTTCCTTTTACTCTGTGAATACTCAGGGGCCTGCGTAAGAGCGGCTCGCAAGTATCGCTTACCTTGATATTGAAAAATTGCCCGGGCAAAGAGTCTTTGGCTATTTTCGGTATTCGGAGAACTAAATGAAAATAATTAACCTTAATTTTTTTATTGTAGAGTATTTTAACTTTTATTTGAAGCATCTTTTTGTTGATTAGTCCCTTCCTTTAAAATGTATAGGAAGGACTATCCTTTCTGGATTATTGGTGCGCTTGATTAAATAGATAATCAAAAATATAAATAATATAATTATGGTAAGGAATAATATTGCTTCCTTCAGGTATACCTTTATGCCTTCGCTTTTAACATCTTCCCAGCCTTCCAGAAAAAGCACAACCAAGAACACTGCTAATATAGAGCCGATTTCTTTTTTTAACCAAGGTAGTTTTAACGGTAAGTATTCAGCAATATCCTTTTGTAATGCCGTAGCAAATGAAGGCAGAAAGCGAGGAACCTTTTTCTGGTAATCAAGGTACGCCCCGGGAAACATAGCCAACAGCTTCTTTTCTTCTTTAAATATAAGAAGTAGATAGCGCCAGATAAAAATGCTCAAGAATACAATTATTACCCACCAATTAAATAGTATCAACACAATGCCTAACCCGATGAAAAGTATGCCTAAATACATGGGGTTACGCACCAAGGCATAAGGCCCGCCCTGAATCAAGGAGTGTCCGTTTCTAGAATATTCAGATTTATAACCGCGGCTAGAAGCCCTAAAGATTTGACCCAAAAGAATAAATGCAATACCAAACATCTCCACGGATTCATCCCAAGAAACTACTTTAGCCCTACGTAAAAATACAGAAGGGAACAAAGCGAGCAATAAGATAGCCAAGAAGATAATGAACCCGTTTATCTTAAGCCGTCTTTTCATATTTTATTTCTGGCACTTGGGACAAAAGTATGTGCCGCGGCCAGCCAGCGAAATTCTCTTGACCGAAGTTTTGCAAACCAAACACGGCTTGCCTTCTCGGCCATAGACTTTATGATACCTCGCATAATCTCCAGGATCACCTGATAATTGCACATATTGGTCCACTGATGAGCCCTTATATTTGATCGCTTCGGATAAGGTCTCCTTTATCTCTTTGAAGAGCAATCCTTTCTCCTTATCCGAAAGGCTCGCCGCAGGCCTTTCAGGATGAATCTTGGCCCTAAAGAGCGCCTCTGCTGCATAAAGATTGCCTATTCCTGAAATAAATGTCTGGTCCATAAGGAGCGGTTTGATTTTAGTTTTTTTATAGGTGAGCATTTCTTTAAACTTATCCACGGTTAAATCAAAAGGTTCGGGCCCTAATCCTCTAATAAACTTTAAGGTGCGCCAATCATCCAAAAGGCGAAGCTCCGCAAATAATCTTTGGTCATTCAAATCCAACATCTTGCCATCGGACAACTTGAAACTAACTCTGCTTCTTTTACCGTCACCGGGATATATCAACTGGCCGGTCATTTTCAAATGAATAACCAAAGACTTGGCGTTAGATAACTCTAAAATCAAGACCTTGGCCTTACGCAAAATGTTTTTAATAATCGCACCGCTTAATCCCTTCTTAAACTTATCCGCAGAAGGCTCGCGTATTACCACGGGATTATGGACGCATACCTTAGTAATCTTTTTACCCAGAACCGCTTTTTCTAATTCTCTTTTGATGGTTTCAACTTCCGGTAGTTCCGGCATAGCGCGACTTCCTTTTTGGCATATTTACCAATTAGTACATATCTCGCTTGGTAGGGACAGTCCCCTTCGGGGACAGTCCCTACTGCATGACTTTCACCCAGACCTCTCTTGAGCGCGGGCCGTCGCTTTCGCAAAAATATATTCCCTGCCAAGTACCAAATGCCAATTGAGCATCTTCAATAAAAATGGTGAGCGAAGAACTAAAGAGGGAAGATTTGATATGACTGTCGGCATTTCCTTCGGTATGTGTATAGCCTGCATTTTCCGGCACAAGTTTATTTAATGTATTAATAATATCCCGCTGGACTTGCGGATCGGCATTTTCATTAATAGTTAAACCCGCAGTGGTATGCGGGCAAAAGAGAAAACACACACCGTTTTTAACTTTACTTCTAGATACTACTGCCTGAACTCTGTCGGTGATATCAACTAATTCAATGCGACTATTTGTTTTTACGTTTATGGTTTCCATTTTTTTGGGATTTGCGATTTCGTCCGCCGAAACTTTAGTGAAGGCGGACAACCCGCCGAGGCCGAGGCTTCGGCGGGTTGATTTTTTTATGGTACTCCTGCAATGACTTTACTCCCAATTCCTTCTTTGCTAATGCCTCAATACCATTTACAGTTGCCTGGGCTCCGGAGATAGTCGTAGTATAAGGGATGTTGTATAAAATGACTTGCAAACGAATCTTGATTTCGTCCTGTCGCGGAATCCTTCCCGAGGGCGTATTAATCACTATTTGAATTTTGCCGTCTTTCATCAGGTCTAAAATATTGGGCCTGCCCTCGGTAATCTTGGGCAGAACCTTAACCTCGATATCATTTTTCTCTAAAGCAGTGGCTGTGCCTGAGGTGGCGTAAATATGAAAGCCTAAATCCCGCAATTTCTTGGCAATAAATACCACTGCCCTTTTATCTTTATCTCTGACGGAAATAAAGACATTGCCTTTACGCGGCAGGTTTTGTCCGGCAGCAATCTGGCTCTTAATATAAGCGCGGCCAAAATCCGCATCAATGCCCATTACCTCTCCGGTAGATTTCATCTCAGGCCCCAAAATAATGTCTACCCCGGGAAAGCGATTAAAAGGAAATACTGACTCCTTAACTGCCACGTGTTTGGGTATAATCTCTTGCGTGAACCCTAACTCTTTCAAATTCTTACCACCCAGCATAATTTTAGTTGCCAGTTTTGCTAAAGGGACGCCTATTGCCTTGGAAACAAATGGAATAGTCCGCGATGCCCGGGGGTTTACCTCAAGCACATAGACCTTATCCTCCTTAACCGCGTACTGCACATTCATCAGGCCCACCACATGCAATTCTTTAGCCATTTTATAAGTTGCTTCTCTGATTTTACCAAGGATATCCTGGGATAGGCTAAAGGAGGGAAGCGCCATAGCCGAATCTCCGGAATGGATTCCCGCCTCTTCAATATGCTCCATAATCCCCCCGATGACAAAGGCCTCCCCGTCGCCGACCATATCCACGTCGACCTCAATAGCGTCCTCTAAAAATTTATCGATGAGCACAGGATGTTCACCCGAGACCTCAGCAGCCTCTTTGATAAAAAGCTCCAGGGTTGACTCGTCATAAACAATCTCCATTGCCCGGCCACCCAGGACATAAGAAGGCCTGACCAAAACAGGATAACCAATTTTGAGCGCCACTTGTTTTGCCTCCTGGAAATTAAAGGCAGTGCCGTTATTCGGCTGCAGGAGATCTAATTTATGCAACATTTGCTTAAAGCGCTGCCTGTCTTCGGCAATATCAATACTATCTGCTGACGTCCCTAAGAGATGCACTCCTGCTTTACGCAAAGGTATCGCCAGATTAATCGGTGTCTGGCCGCCAAACTGCACAATTACGCCGATGGGTTTCTCTAAATCAATGACATTTAGAATATCCTCCAGGGTTAATGGCTCAAAATATAATCTATCCGAGGTATCATAATCAGTGGAGACGGTCTCAGGATTACAATTAATCATAATACTATCAGTGCCTTCTTCCCGCAGGGCGAAAGCTGCATGGCAACAGCAATAATCAAATTCAATACCTTGGCCAATCCGATTCGGGCCGCCGCCTAGGATTACCACTTTTTTATTCTTGCTTGGCCGGCCTTCTTCTTGAGTCTCATAGGTAGAGTAAAAATAGGGTTGCTTGCTGTGAAATTCGCCGGCACAGGTATCTACCAATTTATATACTGCTTTAACATTTTGTTTTTTACGAAATTCGCGCACCTTATCCTCCTTAGAATTCAATAAATATGCCAGCTGCCGATCAGAAAAACCATCTTTCTTTGCCTCTTTCAATAAGTCCAAAGGGATCTTTATTTCCTTCTCAGCATCGTTGTTCCTAAACTTTTTTATCTGGTCTTCCATTTCTACCAATTGTTTCATCTCGTCAATAAACCAGTGGTCTATCTTGGAAAAATTATGGATTTCCTCGCTAGATAACCCTGCTTTTAGTCCGTATCGGATATAAAATAGCCGCTCATCATTGGGAATGCGAATTTTATCTTTAATCAATTTTATTAAGCCGTTTTCCGGCCTTGCCAGCATCTCATCAGTAATTTTATCTTTACCGTCTGCGCCAAAACCATAACGGGAAATCTCAGTTGAACGGATACCTTTTTGCAGGGCCTCTTTAAAATTGCGGCCTATGGACATTACCTCCCCCACTGCTTTCATAGAAGTATTAATAACCCGCTCTGCTCTTGGGAATTTTTCAAAAGTGAACCTGCAGATTTTAAAAACACAATAATCTACCGTGGGTTCAAAAAAGGAGGTAGTCTTACCTGTAATCTGATTCATTACCTCAGGTAGCGTCAACCCCACCGCTAATTTAGTGGCAACTCTGGCAATAGGAAAACCTGTAGCTTTAGAAGCAAGGGCAGAGGAACGCGAAAGCCTGGGGTTTACCTCGATAATCACAATATGGCCGTTATCGGGGTTTTGGGCAAATTGGATATTCGCGCCGCCGCCTGTAATACCTACGCGGCGAATTATCTTCTTGGATAAATTCACAAAATTTGTGTATTCCTCGGCAGTCAAACTCTGACTGGGGGCCACCACAATACTATCACCGGTATGCACACCCATGGGATCAACGTTCTCCATAGAAGTAATCATGATCACATTATCTACGCAGTCGCGCATCACCTCAAATTCAATCTCTTTCCAGCCTAAAACAGATTGCTCAACTAAAACCTGATGCACAGGACTTGTCTCTAAACCTTTGTCGAGAAATTTTTCTAACTCTTCCTTATTATAAGCTATTGAGCCGCCGCTTCCACCCAAACAATAAGCTGGCCGCAGAATCAAGGGGAAACCGATATTAAGGCCAATCTTCATTCCCTGCCCAACTGTAGTAGCAATACCGCTTCGAGGCACATCAATACCAATCTCCTGCATCGCCTTTTTAAAAAGCTCGCGGTCTTCTGCACAGGAAATAGCCTCAACCGATGCACCTATAGATTCTACTCCGTATTTTTTTAAGACGCCTTCTTTCATTAAAAAGAAAGCCAGGTTCAACCCGGTCTGACCGCCCAAGGTAGGTAAGATGGCATCCGGACGCTCTTTAGCAATAATCTTCGTAACCATTTCCACTGTCAGCGGCTCTATATAGGTAACATCTGCCATGCCCGGATCAGTCATAATGGTAGCGGGATTAGAATTGGCTAAAATCGTAAAGAATCCCTCTTCTCTTAAAGCCTTACAAGCCTGAGAACCGGAATAATCAAATTCACAGGCTTGTCCTATAACAATAGGGCCTGAACCAATCATAAGAACTTTTTTGATGTCTTTACGTTTAGGCATTATTTGCTCCTTCCTAACATCTTAATATATCTCTTAAACACATCGCTTGCCTCATTAAATCCGGGGCTCGCTGGATAATACTGCGTGCCGATAATTTTTAGTTTTTTGCTCTCTATTTCTTCGACGGTACGGTCATTTAAATTGTAACCTGTAATCTTTATCTCTTTTATTTTATTCAGCGAATCAGTATCTACCACATAGGCATGATTCTGTACCGTAATCTCGCCTTTGTAAGTTGCGGGATTATGTACGGGATAATTTACTCCGCGATGGCCTAATTTTAATTTGGTTATCTTTGCGCCTAAGGCCTGCGCCAGAATCTGATGGCCAGTGGATATACCCAGTATTGGCAATTTATTAATCAGCGGCTTTATATTATTCACCACTTCTTTTAATCCCGCATCCTCTTCAGGGCCATTAGAAATAATTAACCCTTTGGGTTTAGTGCGCAATATTTCCTGGCTAGGAGTATTATATGGTAGAAGCGTTATGGCGCAACCTAATGTTTCCAGTTGCCTAATTATACTATTGGTTATGCCTAAATCCAAAACAGCTATTTTATACTTTGCCTTTTCCTTGCCGCGATGCAAGGGCTTAGATACAGAAATCTTAGGTAATAGGCTTTCAGCGGGTTTCTTTTTAAAATCATTTATTTTGGCTAATAGTTCTTTGACCTCAAAGTTTTTAGTAGAAATGATTCCTAATATCTCGCCTTTTTGTCTTAAATGCACAGCTAAAGTGCGCGTATCCACTTCGCTAATGGTAACTAAATTCTGCTCTTTTATAAAATCATCGAAGCTGCTCTTCGCTTGCCAATTGGAGAATATTCGAGTTTTCTCTTTAATCGCAAGGCCCGCCAGCCAAACATTTTTAGATTCATTAAATTTTGGCGCAACTCCATAATTACCGATTAAAGGATAGGTAAGTATTAATATTTTCCCCCCATTAGCCGGGTCAGTCATCATCTCTTGGTAACCCACTACTGCTGTATTTAAAATTAACTCGCCAATTTTTTCCCCTTCAACGCCTAAACCTTCACCCGCAAAACTCTTGCCGTCTTCTAACATTAAAATTGCCTTCATAACAATCCTTTCGTCCTTCGGTTAGGGCTACGATGCCCGTTTCGTCTTTCGGTGATGTTATTCGT
>DCOU01000120.1 GCA_002322525.1 Candidatus Omnitrophica bacterium UBA1562
CGCGGGGTGTCTAAAAAGTAACTTCGCCTATTTTGTCTTTCATCTTAGTAGATAAACCATCATAGGAATCTTTTATCTTCGGCTTAAGCAAAACCCCTACCGCAATAATCGCTCCGACGACCGCCGCCAAGATAATCACATATTCCAATGTGCTCTGGCCCTTCCTAAACTTTCTCATCTCTTCCTCCTTCTGATATTATCTTTCTGCTTTATAATAATCTAACTCCTGCTGCTCCTGTTTAAGGCGCGCGTTCATTGAGCGCATGATATAGGTAGTCATGGCTATTAACGCTGCGCTCACGATAATAATTAGCATGGTGTATTCTATGAAGCTCTGTCCGTTCCTAACTCTTGGAATCATCTTCCTATACCCCATTTTAATCCCCTGTTTCACCATAATTTACCTGGCTTTCTAATCATTAGAATACACCGCATTATAAACGTTTGCTAGATTCGGCCTAAATACCACTCCCGCCGCGACAATCGCCCCGACGACAACCGCCAAGATAATCACATATTCCAATGTGCTCTGGCCATTTTTATGCAAACAGATTTTTAAATACTTTTTTAAATTCATTATTAACTCCTAATAAAAATCCGGCTTACCAAAATGCTTTCTGGCTTTCGGTAACCCGGCTAACGTTCTCGCTTTGACCCTTAAGCGTTGAATTAAATTAAGACTTCCTCCGGCGAGCATCGTCCCGTGGCTTTGCGCAGCGGAAACCTCCATTTCCGCCTTGCCCTTTCGCTGCCGTGTTAAGTTGCACTTAAAATATAACATTTATAAATAGCAATGTCAAGTATATCTCTCTATTATAAGAAAGCGTTTTCTTAAACTGAAAACCAGAGCCTTTTCCCGTCGGAAGGTACAATTTCTCTTTCGTTTATCCTCCGGCAGGCATATTCTAAGTCTTTTAAGAAGGCGTATCCAGAAAGAGGTTGAAAACTTACTAAAATATAGGTTTTTTCCTGTTTTAGTTTGGCTTTTAAGCTGTAAAAGCGCTCATTTATCGTCGGAAAATCCTTTTCTGTGTATCCCGCTGGCAAGAAATGCCAGCGCAAATAAGCATCCAGCATTTTAATATAATTCGCAAAAATTTCCTCTAATTCCAAACCAGGCCCGGCCATATCTATGCCCAGGCTATCCTTGGAAAAAAACTTTTGCGCGCTGCCCGCATAAGTAAAAAGCTCGATTTTACGGCTAAAATCCTGGAATGCCTCCTCAAAGTTAGGCCAGCGGCTTAAATAAATCCCCGCCAACTTATCCAAACTTATCGGCTGCTCAGCGCTATTAAGGATAACCAAACGAATTTTTTCCTTAAGGTCGGTTTTTACAGCGCAGCCCTTCAGGGTTATGCTTTGATTCGAAGATGTTTGCAATAAATCAATCTCAATTTCTCCCAGATACAAATCCTTGCCTATTTCCTCAATGTGTTTTAAATCAAAACTCCCGATTTTCTTTACCTTCCGGCTGGCCGTAAATTGCCAGGGCCAAAAACCAAAAATTAGGCAATATTTATTCTTAGGGTTTAAAGATATGGTATCTATCTCTTCTAATTTATTTCCAAATAAAGTTAAAGTGTCCGGATAATTATTTTTTGAACCAATATTTAAAAGCAGATTAAAAAAATCTTTTGACAAAATATCATAACCGGGAGCAGAAAATAAAACTAACGGCCGGCCCTGAAAAAAATATTTATTTAAGTTATTTTTCAAGTCATAAACGGCGCTGGAAAAATCATAGGGAATATAAGGAGTAGACCAACTCGAATGCAGCTGGCCATCCAGGCGGACAATACTTCCGTCGGTAAAATGCACTTTTACCCCTTTGGCCTCGGTAAAAACACAGGAGATAATTTTAGTGGTATCGATTTTTATACTTTTAACCTGTTGGGCCTGCGCATAATAGTTATCCAGTTTTTCTTGAGAGTATTGAGTACCGATTAAATCCCCAAGCGCGGAAAGATTATCTTTAGCAAATAAAGGCCTAAATATTAATGCCTCCGTAAGATGCAAAAAGTCTTCGGGTGGGCTGCCCATTTCTTTGCAAATAGCCGCATTAATTTCTTTACTACCGCCAATTAAGCAATCCAACGCCTTAAGCAATATTGCCCCTGGGCAAACCCTGTCTTGAGGCAAGGCGCTGGCGGTAATAGGCCCTTGCTGCGTAGCCTTGAGTCCTTCTTCCGCAAGCCTTGCCTCTTTTTCTTTCTCGATACTTAACCTTGCCTCTTGAGCAGCTTTCTCTTCCGCGAGCTTTTCGGCATCCGCATTCAACTTCACAGCCCACTCTTCTGCTTCTTTAATACGCTTTTCTTCCTCGCCTACGGCTCCTGGCAATGGCGCATCAACTTTTTGTTCCTGAAGGGGATTTGCCGGCTCTGCAACCAACATAATAGCTTTAACCTCTTCAATAACTGGCAAAACCGGCAGATTAAACTTTTTTTTCTTAAGTTTGCGCCTTCTGCCGATAGGCATACTTAAATTATTTTTCTTAAGAATAGCATTGATACTAGATTTTGAAACCTTGACTTGAAGCTTCTCCAGAATTAAGTAGGTTAAATCGCGGCAACTTAAGGCAGGATTATTCTCTTTATTTTCAATAATAAAGTTCAAGACTTCAGGTTTAAGCTTGTGGACTACTCCCATGGAGCCTCCAGATTGGACATTTATTCAATCAAGTATAACGCTTATTTTTGGATTTGTCAAGTCAGATTGGACGAAAATAAGAGGGAAACGTAGAAGGAAGGATTTTAATTGGAAACCATTTGCATGGGGTAACCGTTATTAATACCGAACATAACGTAGAGACGCAAAATCT
>DCOU01000126.1 GCA_002322525.1 Candidatus Omnitrophica bacterium UBA1562
TAACTATCTCGACCGCAAGACCGCTCAAATCGATGATCTGATTGCCAAAAAAGAACAGATGATCGAGCTTCTCAAAGAGGAGCGGGCGGCGATTATTAATCAGGTAGTGACCAAAGGGCTTGATCCAAAGGCCGAGATGAAAGATTCCGGTATCGAATGGTTGGGTAAAATGCCAAAGCACTGGGAGATTAAGAGATTGAAATTTAATGCGTCCGTTCAATTTAGTAATGTTAATAAAAAGTCCGAAGAAGGCGAACTAGAAGTACGTCTATGCAACTATGTAGATGTTTATTATAACGATTTCATTACGTCTGACTTGGATTTCATGGAAGCAACTGCTTCTCCGGGAGAAATTAGAAAATTTCAGCTGAGGGCCGGAGATGTTATCGTCACGAAGGATTCTGAGGAATGGAATGATATCGCTATTCCGGCTTATGTGGCATCAGAGCTTCCGAATATGATTTGTGGATATCACTTGGCTCAGATTAGGCCAGACGCACAATTAATAAATGGGAAATATCTTTTTTGGTTATTATCGGCTAATTGCATCAATTACCAATTCCAAATTGAGGCATCTGGCGTGACAAGGTTCGGTTTGGGTAATTATGCATTAAGCAATTCTATGGTTCTTATCCCGCCTAAGAAAGAGCAGGATAAAATCACCTACTTTCTTGATCGTAAAACTGCTCAAATTGATGGTCAAGTAGAGCGGGGAAGAAAATCGATTGAATTACTGAAAGAGTTTCGTACCGCTTTGATCTCCGAAGTGGTGACCGGAAAGATTGACGTGAGGGGGTAAAAATGACTGATATTACACCGGATAAATTGATTGAAAATATCCTGCAAGTCCCTGCGGAAGATCGCATAACCGAGCTTAAGAGGTTAGGGAAAGATTTTAATCTTACTAAAGCGCTTGAGTCTATCGTCGCTATGGCTAATACGGATGGCGGCTTTCTAATTTTTGGCATAGACGATCCGCAGAAGACAAAGCTAAAAGGCCTTGATAGAGTTTTTGGTATTGAAGAAAGTCCTGAAAAATACGACGATTTAAGCCGGGAAATCCAACGGATATCACCTCCGATTTCCCATATCTGGCCGCCGTTGCTCTTAAAATGCGCGAATAACAAGACAATGGCGCTAATAAGTATTTCCAAGGCCTTAAATAGCTTTCATTCTATAAATAACCGAGTTTTTATCCGTTTGGAAAAAGGTAATAAAATACTTACTCCTCATGAGATTGTTAAGCTATCTTATGCAAAAGGATTTTCCTGCGCCGACAGGGAATTGGTTGATGTGGATTTTGATTTACTGAATTCGCCATATTATGAGCAGTGGAAAATCGCGCGAGGCGTTGCTGGCCAGAACGTACAGGAAGTTTTATTCAATACCGGTCTTGCTCGGAAAGATGAAGCTGGCGTTCTTAAGCCGACGAGGGCAGCGGTTTTGTTATTTGCGTTATATCCTCATAATCTCATGAAAACAAAATGCACGATTAGAATATTTCAGTACGAAGGGACGCTAGAGAAGATTAAAGAGACTCTTAATTTGATTGGTGCGCCTAAGACAATAGACGGGCCAATTATCGAGCAAATCAAGAAAGCCCACGAGTACGTTTTAACTTTACTAAGGGCTGGTATGCGTATACCTACATCCGGTTTTATTACTACGTATCGCATTCCAGAGAGAGCGGTTAAAGAAGCGATTACTAATGCTGTTATTCATCGGGATTATTATATTAAACGTGATATCGAAATAAGGATTTTTGAGGATAGGGTTGAGGTAGAAAGCCCGGGGCTGTTTCCGTCTAATATTACGCTTTATAACATTGGTTATGTCCGCGCTGAAGGATATAGGAATGATTTATTGGTAAAACACCTTAGAGAATTTCCCGAGCCCCCTAATTTGGATCAAAATGAGGGTGTTCGGGCTATGCGGGTGGAAATGAACAGGCAGAATTTGTATCCGCCGGTATTTTTTACCTATCCGCACCTCCAGGATTCTGTTCGCGCTGTTTTACTGAATTCAATAAGGGCTACGGAATGGGATAAGGTTTATGCCTATTTGAGCAAGGAAGAAAAGTACGTAACAAACGAATTAGTCAGGAGCATAATCGATAATCCTGATACTTCGAAAGTTTCCCGACTTTTGGCAAAATGGGTTAGTCAAGGGCTTCTGATCAAGATTGAAACGGGCTCAAAAAAGACCGTAAAATACAGATTGCCGGCAGAGAAGTAAAGTTGATCTTTATTTGCAAAGCGCCAAAACAAATAAAACTTAACCTATTGTAAATTAAGGAGTTATGTAAGCTTTATTTGCAAAACAATAAGGGTAGGCATAAATATGGCTCCAATTATAGACGAAAGAGCATTTGAGGCATCCATTGAGCAGAGCCTAATCGCCAACGGTGGTTATATTAAAGGCGATGCAGAGGATTTTGACTGCGGGCTGGCGATTGATTCTAAGGCGCTGTTTCAGTTTATTAAGGATACCCAAAAGGAAACATGGGACAGCCTCACTACGATCCACGGCGCAGAGGTTGAAAAAAAGTTTATGTATCGGCTTAATCAAGAATTAGACACCCGCGGAATGCTGGATTGTCTGCGGCACGGCATAACAGATTACGGCAAAAAGTTTTCTCTCGCCTATTTTAAACCTGTCAGTAAGTTAAATCCTGAGACGCAGAAGCGTTACGATAAAAATATACTTACTGTTACTTGCCAAGTTCATTACAGCGCAAAAGACGAAAGCTCTATTGATATGCTTTTATCCGTGAACGGTCTTCCTGTAGCTACCATTGAGTTAAAGAATCCGTTTACCGGGCAGGATGTTGCTGACGCCAAGCGGCAATACAAGTATGACCGCGATGAGCGGGAATTGTTATTCCAATTTAAGAAACGCGCCCTTGTCCATTTTGCGGTAGATACAGATGAAGTTTATATGACTACGCGTATTCAGGGGAGCAGGACTAAGTATTTACCTTTTAATCTTGGTTTTGATAAGGGCGCCGGCAATCCACCTAACCCAAAAGGGCATAAGACGGCTTATTTATGGGAAGAAATTCTCATTAAGGACAGTTGGATGGATATCTTGGGAAGATTTATTCACCTTGAAGTCCAAGAAATTAAAGGCATCAAAAAAGAGACCATGATATTCCCTCGCTATCATCAGCTTGATGTTGTGCGCAGGCTTTCCGCTGATGCGCTGAAAAACAAAGTGGGAAAGAATTATCTTATTCAGCACAGCGCCGGAAGCGGCAAGAGTAATTCTATAGCCTGGCTTGCCTATCGGCTTGCTGGGCTACATAATCAAAGTGACTTGCGTATATTTGACTCAGTAATTGTGGTTACCGACCGGCTTGTTTTAGACCAACAGTTGCAGGATACAATTTATCAGTTTGAGCACAAGCAGGGGGTTGTGGAGAAAATTGATAAGGATTCAGCTCAATTAGCGCAAGCGCTGACAAGCGGCACCAGTATCATTATTACCACTCTGCAGAAGTTTCCGTTTGTCCTTGAGAAAATAAGCGGACTGCCTAAGAGAAATTATGCTGTTATCGTTGACGAAGCCCACAGCTCGCAAGGCGGAGAATCAGCCAGGAAGATGAAAGATGTTCTTTCGGCGGTTGATGTTAATGAGTTACCAGAGAAGCCTCAGAATGATGATGACGATGTTGAAGATGAAATTCGCCAAACTATGCTCAAGCGGGGCCCACAGCCAAACTTGAGCTTTTTTGCTTTTACAGCCACTCCAAAGGCAAAAACACTGGAGGTTTTCGGCCAAAAAGGGGTAGATGGCAAGCCAGAGCCTTTCCATTTGTATTCTATGCGGCAGGCGATTGAAGAAGGATTTATTCTCGATGTTCTTCAAAACTACACAACTTACCAGACGTTTTTCCAGCTTTCTAAAAAGATTGAAGAAGATCCGAATGTAAATAAGAAAAAGGCCGCCCGCGCGATTGCCCGGTTTTTAGCATTGCATCCGTATAACCTTGCCCAAAAAACAGAGGTTATGATTGAGCATTTTCGGCAGGTTACGATGAAAAAGATTGGCGGCAAGGCCAAGGCAATGGTGGTTACGTCTTCACGCGAACACGTTGTGCGTTACAAACATGAATTCGATACTTATCTCAAAGAAAAAGGATATCACGATATCAAGGCGCTGGTTGCTTTTTCGGGGGTTGTTCTTTTGGATGGCGTTCCTCCGGAATATACCGAGGCGGGAATGAATGGCTTTGGCGAAAGGGAATTACCGGAACGGTTCGCTACGGCAGAATATCAAATACTGCTCGTAGCGGAGAAATACCAGACCGGTTATGACGAACCGCTTTTGCATACAATGTATGTGGACAAGCGGCTTGATGGGGTTAAGGCGGTGCAGACCTTAAGCCGTTTGAATAGAACTTGCCCCGGGAAAGAAGATACTTTTGTTTTGGATTTTGTAAATAGACGAGAGGACATTCTTGCGGCATTCCAGCCCTATTATGAGCAGACCCAGCTTACCGATACCACGGATCCCAATAAGCTTTATGATCTGAAGAATAAGATTGATTCCTTCCAGATTATTCGTAAGCCGGATATTGACGCCTTTTGCGCAGTCTTTTTCAAAAACAAGGAGTTGCACACCAAGCGTGAACACGCTCAGCTGAATGCTTTGATTGATGTCGCGGTTGAGCGTTTTAAAGCGATTGAAAAGGAAGAGCACAGAGAAGATTTCGCAAATACCTTGGGTGTATTTGTGCGTCTGTATGCCTTTCTGGCGCAGATTATGCCGTTTCAGGATATTGAACTTGAAAAATTCTATGCCTATTCCCGCTTTTTGCTGAAGAAGCTTCCGGGCCGAGATCCTAGCGATATATATCATCTTGGCGATGAAGTTGCGCTTGAGTATTACCGCTTGCAGAAGATGGCAGAGGGCAGCATTGAGCTGCAAAAGGATTCTGGCGCGGGCATAAAGCCGGTTACCGAAGCAGGGACTAAGAAAGACAAAGAAGAATACGCCTTACTTTCCGAAATAATTAAATTGCTTAATGAGCGTTTTGGGACTGATTTTACCGAAGCCGATAAACTCTTCTTTGATCAGATTGAAGAAGAAATGGTTATGGATGAGAAGCTTGGCGTTCAGGCAAAGACTAATACGATTGATAATTTCAAATACGGTTTTGAGGATGTGTTCATATCTAAGTTGGTAGACCGTATGGATCAGAATCAAGATATTTTTAATAAAATTATGGACGACAAAGCCTTTGCGGCAGTTGTGAAAGATTATCTTTTAAAACGTGTCTATAAAAGATTAAGCGAAACCGAAAAAGAAAAATCGGACTTATTCTTTAGGGATGTTATCTCAGAAGGTAGGTATGAAGACGGATATCTTCCAATTTATGACCTTCAGGCCGTGGCAACGGCATTCAGGGAGCAAACGACACCCAAGATCAAAGGTTGGAAGCCGATGCCAGACGGGCGTCGTTTGAATAAGGATATGTTTGTTGCTCAGGTTGTCGGAAAGTCAATGGAACCCACCATTCCCGATGGTAGTTACTGCATATTCCGCTATGATCAGGGAGGCTCAAGAAATGGCAAGGTTGTGCTTGTGGAATCACGCCAAGTTACAGATCCGGAAACAAATCAGAAATTTACTATAAAGCGCTATCGAAGTGAAAAAGAAGCGCTTGACGATGACCAATGGCGCCATAAAAAGATTACTTTGTCTCCGGACAATAATACTTTCAAAGACATAGTGCTGGAGAATGTATCCGGGGACGATTTTCGGGTAGTGGCGGAGTTTATTTGTGTTATTTGATAAAAACTATTTAAAAGTTTTTGGCCGCCATTTTGTCGATAGGAATCAGCATGCAGTGGGGCGGAAATAAATATAATGGATAGAACTAGCTTGAAGTCTAACTATATTCTGTCGGCATTCGTTATCTGCCTCACAATCTCGGCATTTCCCTTGTGCGCCTGCGCGGATGTGCTTTTTGGACAAACTTATTATGAGAATCTCCACAAATACCTAACCCAAGCCGAGAATTCCATCACTGTGGCAATGTACTTTATCATAATAGACCCTGTGGATAAAACCAATCCTGTTAATGAGCTGGTTGATGACCTTGTAGCAGCAAAGAAGAGGGGAGTAGGTGTAAAGGTGGTTTTGGAGGATTCAAAGCTAAAGGAGAACCGTCTTGCCTATGAAAAGTTAAGGGAGAATAATGTAGCCGTATATTTTGATACACCGGAGCATCTTTTGCACACAAAGGGTGTGGTTATTGATGATAGGTATGTATTTGTGGGAAGCGCTAACTGGTCCAAGGCCGCAATCGAAGACAACTATGAAGCCACCTATTTTGGAGATTCTCCCACCGATGCCCTTACCTTGAAGGAGCATATTAATAATATTTCAATACAACAAAAAGATGTATTTCTACCCCAGGCAGAAGGCGTGGTTGTTTCCTGTGATTTTCTCCTTTCGCCTAAGTCAGGCCGCAGGCTCCTTAAGGCCCAAGCCTTCAAGCAATTTGACCTCTATTTGTTGTTATGCAAAATCCAAGAAGAGACAGGTAAAACATCGTTCGACATTGACTATGGCTCTTTAGCTAAACAGATGAGATATGAAACGCCGCAGGATCTCGGCAAATACCGTGATGAAGCTCACTATTTCTATGAAAGGATACATCACTCACTTAAGCGTCTTAGGGGCTATGGTCTTATAGCTTATGATAAAGGCAAAGTTACCCTAAAAGCTAATAATATAAAAGAGGCTGATGAGCCGCTGATAACAATTCCCTTTGAGTATTGGGAATACGGCTATTCCGATAGTTTATCCATGCGGGCAAAGTATATGTATTTGGTTTGCTTATATGAAGCAGCCCGCTCAACAAAATATCCCTTTTGGTTTCGCAGCCAGGAGGATATGGCTAAACTCTACGGCATTAGCGATACGACTATTTCTTTAGGATTATTAGAGCTGGAGGAGAAGGGAATAATTGAAATTACCCGAGATGACCTGACACCGCCGGATTTCTCTGACCGTAAAGCCAATGTCTATAGAATGCTTCCCCTCTCTCAGCAAATAAATTCATCTGGTTTAAATAGCATAAACTATCAAACACCTTTTAAAAATTTT
>DCOU01000100.1 GCA_002322525.1 Candidatus Omnitrophica bacterium UBA1562
TTGGCACGCAACAAAGTCGTGTTCATAGTTCATAGACTACGAACTATGAACTATCAACTATGAACTAGGATTATTGCGCCCTTATTGCCGTAACTGCTACGCAATCTACGATATCCTCAGTTGAACAGCCGCGCGAGAGATCGCTGCAAGGCTTATTTAAACCTACGATTATAGGCCCGATTGCCCGCGCCCTGGCTAACCTCTGCACGAGTTTGTATCCGATATTACCTGCCTCTAAATTGGGAAAAATTAAAACATTTGCCTTACCCGCAAGCAAACTATTCGGATATTTAATCTCTGCTACTTCAGGCACAATTGCTGCATCTACCTGCAATTCTCCGTCAATCAAAAGATCCGGCTGCATCTGTTTTGCCAAGGCTAATGCCTCAAGCATCTTATCAATCACCCTCCCCTTTGCCGAGCCTTTTGTGGAATAACTCAATAATGCAACTTTGGGTGTAATACCTAAAACCCTCCGGGCCAATTCCGCATTTGATATAGCAATACAGGCTAGTTGACGCGGGTTCGGGTCAGGAACAATGCCACAATCCGCAAATATAAATGCCCCCTCTTCTCCATAAGAACAATCCGGAATGCTCATTAAAAAACAACTTGAAGCAATACTTATCCTTTCATCCACACCCAAACAGCGTATTGCTGCTCTGGCCACGTCAGGGGTAGTGTGGCTGGCTCCGGCCACAAATCCATCACTATCGCCATTGCGTGTCATCATGGCTGCGTAATAGAGAGGGTTCTCTAAAGACTTTCTCGCATCGTCTAAGTTTATCCCTTGAGGCTTACGCAATTCATAATACATCTTTGCATATTCTTCCTGCTTTGCTTTATCAAGCATCCCGCGGCCAAAGAGTAAAACCTTGGCAATGCCTTCTCTTTCAATAATTTTTGCTGCTTCTCTGACGCGAATATCTTCAACCTCGGGTAAGGTTATAGTTTTTAGTTTTGCTTTTGCTCTTGCTCTGATTTTAGTCACAATATCCACCCCGCCCTTCCTTCCTTATATAAGTAATACCGTACGTCCCACACTCTTCCTATTTTTTTGTTCCGATACTCTTTTAGGAAGGGCGGGGTCCATATCACATCCTCTTCATAATCATATCCAGGTTTACATAATCATGGATTAAATTTTTCACTGTCTCTATCTTCTCTTTGTCCGTGGGCCTAATCTTGACGTTTAAATCATGGACTACCGAAGCAGCGGTATATGTATCGGATTTAGCTAATAATACAGGTATAGAGGCATCCTTTGTCTGATTGATGAAATCCTGGCTGGGTAGCAAATCTCCGGTTAAAATTATACCCGCGATTTTACATCCTTGGCCATGAAGATCTAAAGTAAGCCTGATTATATCTTCGCGGTCACCGGGAGTAATTACTAGGCTATGGTCCACGATATATTTTACCGCCTCTTTCGGCTGCATTGCTCCTATTACAATCTTGGCAACATGATTATCCAAAGACACATCGCTACAACTGAACAATGTTTTATAATCGGTTTCTTCCAATATTTGCCTAATCGTAGGATAAGAAAGCATGGGTTTATAGGGGATAACGCCTAATACCTCAATACCTTTGCGGCGCAGTCCCTTTCTTACTAAGTCATTTATTTTATTAAACTTCTCCGGCATAACTTTATTAATAATTACACCTAAAAGCTTAACCCCTTCCTTTTCAAAGAGCGCTTTATTTAAAACAATCTCATCAATGGGCCTGCCAATGCCGCCGGAGGAAATCATAATTACCTTTAAGCCAAGTAGTTTTGCTACCACGGCATTAGAGTGGTCGAATACCGAGCCCACACCTGCATGGCCCGTGCCTTCAACGATGACTAAATTTTGCTTTCGTGATATCCGTTTAAATGATTCTTTAATCTGCTGCGTAATTGTTCTTCCGGAAGGCTGTGCAATATAATTTTCCGTAAAACCTTTTTCTACTGCTACCGGGCTCATATCCTTTAGCTTGTATTTTATCCCGCAAATTTTTAAAGAATCTTCAATTAATACAGAATCTTCGTCTACTTTAAAGCCATCTTCTTCTAAGTAACGCTGTCCTACGGGCTTAATAAATCCAATCCGTTTAAAGACCTTTTTGAAGTTAGATATCAGGCCCAATGCCACTGTAGTTTTACCGTCATTCTGTTTTGTAGCCGCAATAAATATCCTTTTCATTTAAATGAACGCATAACTTACGGAGCACAAAGTGCGACGTAAGTTATATGCGCGAATTAATCCCGAAGCCTATCCCGAAAATCTCTTCGATTTTTTTCTTCAATTCAGCTTTGCTTAATGCGCCCACAGCTTGGTCTACGACCCGGCCTTTTTTAAAAAACATAAGTGTAGGTATGGACATCACGCCATACTGCGTGGGCGTTTTAGAGTTTTCATCGATATCGATTTTGCCGATCTTTATTTTCTTATCGTATTCCTTGCCTAACTCCTCAATAATAGGAGCAATCATCCGGCAAGGCGTGCACCAATTTGCCCAAAAATCTACCAAAACAGGTAGCTCAGATTCTAAGACCTCTTTTTTAAAATTACTGTCTGTGAAATGTAATAAAGCCATTTTATATCTAGGGATTCACTACTATGTTAATTTTTGAC
>DCOU01000022.1:0-6337 GCA_002322525.1 Candidatus Omnitrophica bacterium UBA1562
TGATTATTTTTATTCGTGTCAAAGAAAAAGGGCTGAACGGTTAAGTCCAGCCCTCTGGTGTTAAGTCAATTAAATTTATTACCTACAAACAGTCTTCTTAAAAAAGATTCTTAGTGGCAACCGCGCTACTTCGGTACAGGCCTATTGCTTGCTGGCGCCTCTCTTGTTGGTGTTGGTGATGGTGTTGGTGTTGGTGTTGCTGTCGATGTTGCTGTTGGGCAAGGCCCACCATTGCAAGTCACAGTTCCACTCATGCTCATGGCTGCTGACCCCACAAAGGGTCTAGGTGTAGGACGTGTAATATACAACACCTTCAGTTGAGGTTGTGGTTGTGGTGTATTTAGATATTCTACTCTTTGATGAGTATCCATCTCCTGTTTTCTCCAATTTTGATAGGCAGTAGAATTTAGATAGGCATTAGACTGTGGAGCAGATGGATGACGAGCATAATAATCATCATTATGATAATAATTTGCTCTTCTGGGACTATGAGTAGATCTTGGAACGGTAACAGTAGGTGTTGGAGTTGGTGTTGGTGATGCTGGTTCATCAACACCTGCCCACGCAGCACTTGATACCGTCAATAAAAACATTGCTACCCCGATGATTCTAATTATTTTTACCATATCCTCTCCTTTCTAAATGCTTTCGCAAAAAATTAAAAATCCTAAACTTCTGTTATAAAGTATACCATTGATTTGTTAGTTTTCAAGCCTAAAAGACAAGAAAATGAAAGCGTTTTCTTGTTACTCTTGAGGCGAGTAAAACAATTGTAAGCATTTTAGTAAGCATGATTATTTTTTATCCCTCGCAAAGCCCTAGACATGCATAACCTTTTTAGTGGTCTGTCTTGAGAAAAGAAAAAGGGCGAAGTTTTTGCTTCGCCCTTTTTTGTTGTGTCGCTTTCATTGCTAATCTTGTCGTGGGTCAGTCCCCTTCGGGGACAGACCCTACTGGCAACGCTAGTTTTTAATACATCCCTCCACCCATTCCTCCCATTCCACCTCCTGGTGACATAGGCATATGAGCTTCTTTCTCGGGTTTTTCTGTAACAATCGCCTCCGTCATTAATAATAATGCGGCTACGCTGGCAGCATTTTGTAAAGCAGAACGCGTAACCTTAGTCGGATCAATTACACCGGCTTCAATCATATCCACGTAAGCGTCCTGATTAACATCATAACCCACATTGGCTTTTTCCTGCTTTACCCGCTGCACCACCACTGAACCCTCAAGGCCGGCATTCTCCGTAAGTTGTCTTATGGGTTCTTCCAATGAGCGCCTTATTATATCCACGCCTATCTTCTCATCGCCTTCGAGCCTAAGTTTGTCTAGCGCCGGAAGAGTGCGTAGTAACGCTACTCCGCCGCCGGGGACTATACCTTCCTCAACTGCTGCGCGCGTGGCATGCAGGGCATCTTCTACGCGGGCCTTCTTCTCTTTCATTTCAGTTTCCGTAGCTGCGCCCACATTAATTACTGCTACTCCGCCTGCAAGCTTTGCCAGGCGCTCCTGAAGCTTTTCCTTATCGTAATCCGAATCGGTATCTTCAACCTGCTTCTTGAGCTGGGCGATTCTGGCATTAATCGTCTGGGTCTTGCCTGCACCCTCGACTATAGTGGTATTTTCTTTATCAATTTTTACTCTCTTTGCCCGGCCTAAATCCTCAATATCCACGTTCTCTAATTTTATTCCTAACTCTTCGGTTAAGGCCTTTCCTCCGGTAAGCACAGAAATGTCTTCCAACATTGCCTTACGCCTATCGCCGTAACCCGGCGCCTTAACTGCACAAGCTGAAAATGTGCCGCGGATTTTATTTACTACTAATGTAGCTAATGCCTCGCCTTCCACATCTTCGGCAAGAATTAAAAGCGGTTTTCCGACGCGGGCAATCTTCTCTAATAACGGCAATAAATCTTTGAGTGAGGATATCTTTTTTTCATGAATAAGAATGTAAGGTTCCTCCAGTATGCACTCCATACGCTCTGCGTCAGTCACAAAATAAGGAGAGAGATACCCCTGGTCAAACTGCATACCTTCCACAACTTCCAGGGTTGTAGCCATTGACTTTGCTTCTTCTACGGTGATAACGCCGTCTTTACCTACCTTATCCATAGCTTCGGCAATTAAATTACCGATAGTAGTATCGCAGTTTGCGGCAATTGAGGCTACCTGGGCTACTTCTTCCTTTTTATCTTTAATGGGCGTAGAAAGCTTCTTTAATTCCTCTACCACCTTTTCCACTGCTTTTTCAATCCCGCGTTTCAAAGCCATGGGATTTGCGCCGGCAGTAACATTTTTTAAACCTTCACGGTATATTGCCTCAGCCAGAATCGTGGCTGTAGTTGTTCCGTCGCCAGCTGTATCTGAGGTTTTTTCCGCAACTTCTTTGACCATCTGCGCACCCATATTCTCAAACGGGTCTTCCAAATCAATTTCTTTGGCAACAGTAACGCCGTCTTTGGTGATTGTGGGTGAGCCGAATTTCTTGTCTATTAAGACATTGCGGCCTTTGGGGCCTAAGGTCACCTTTACTGCCGCAGCTAACTGTTCAACACCACTTAAAATCTTCCTGCGGCCTTCGTCCTTAAATAACAATTCCTTTGCCATTACCTCCTCCTTTCAGTCGTCGGAGTGTAAAGTTTTTTAAGTGTAAAGTGTTTAAGTTTTTATTGCTTACACACTTACACACTTACAAACTTACACACTTATTTAATAATCGCGAGGATATCCTCTTCGCGCATAATTAATAACTCTTCGCCTTCTTTGGTCGTAATTTCATTGCCGGAATACTTTCCGTATAATACCTTGTCTCCGACTTTCACTTCCGGTCGCTGGACCGTGCCGTTTTCTAAAACTTTACCTTTACCTACGGCCACCACCTTGCCTTCTTGGGGCTTCTCTTTAGCAGTATCAGGTATGACTATACCGCCCTTTGTTTTTGCCTCTGCCTCCAGCGCCTTTATGACCACGCGGTCTCCCAATGGTTGAATGTTCATTCTTTCACCTCCCTTTTTGTTAGTTCGTAGTTCGTAGTTTTTAGTTCGTAGTTTTGTTTAACTATGAATTATGAACTCTCAACTATGAACTATAATTAGCACTCTTGTTTCCAGAGTGCCAATTATAAAATAAAAAAAACATTTTGTCAAGTAAAATCGCCTTCGGCGAGGCTTCTGGCGATTTTACGCAGACCCCGATGAGTATGCGGAAATTATCGTAGAGAATTTCCGCATATCTTACGAATCGGGGTAGATATAATTTCCTATAGTATCAAGCAAAATTTTCATTTGATTGTTTCATTAATGAAACAATCAAATGATTCTGCGGCAATTGAGCCGCAGAATCTAAAAAATTTCTGTAAATAAGCTTCAATCCTTTAAGGGTTAAATCCTTATCTATCTTATCAATCTGCCGGCAATATTTTCCCATTAAATCAATATTACCTCCTGTGCCGATGGCTTTTGCGTTCTTACTGATTTTCTTTTTTATTCTTATAACCAAACCATCAGTGAGCGCAGCAAAACCATAAACTATGCCGCTTAACATACTGTTTCTGGTGTCCCGGCCGATAAATTCCTTTGGCTCTTCTAATTTTGTCCTGGGCAATAGTGCTGTCCGCTGATTAAGGGCATCTAGAGATAAACCCAGGCCCGGTAAAATCATGCCCCCCAAATACTCCTTATTCCTTGAAACCACGTCAAAGGTAATAGCAGTGCCAAAATCAACCGCAATTAAAGGCGCGCCATAAAACATAACTCCTGCATAGGCATTAACCAGACGGTCCTGGCCCACTTGTTTGGGTTTACGGTAAAGATTCTTTATAGGCACTTTTATCTCTCTACCTATAATATAAGGTCGCCTACCCAATAGTCTTTTTAAGTCTTGTTTTAAAATCCGAGTAACATCTGGCACGACGCTACAGATGATAATATCATTAATTTCAATCTCTCTTAATCTACTCTTAATTCTCTGTAGATTATAATCTTTTGTGGCAATACTAAATCTTTTCATAATCTTATTGCCAGAAAATAATCCAAAACTAATATTAGTATTACCTATATCAATGGCTAATAGCATATCCTTTCAGAAATTCAAAATCCAAATATTACCAAATCCAAAATAAATCCAAAATCCCAAATCCAAAATCTTTTGGGATTTGGAAATTGGGATTTATTTGGTAGTATTGGTATTATTGGAAATTGGGATTTTATCATTTGTCATTCTTTTAATATCTTTTATCTTATCTCTCAAAACCGCTGCCTTTTCAAACTGTAGATTCCGCGCTGCTAACTCCATCTCATATTCTAATTCTGATATATATTTGTTTAACTCATAATCATCTTTATCCTGGCCGGTTAAATCTGCCACAAATTCCTCTGCCTCTTGGAAATCCTCAATTCCCTGTTTTATTGCTTTTTCAATGGAACGCGGCGTAATCTTATTTTTCTCGTTAAACTCCAGCTGCTTCTCTCTTCTCCTATTACTTTCTGCAATCGCCTTTTTCATTGAGCCGGTCATGACATCAGCATACATAATCACAGTTCCGTTTATATTGCGCGCTGCCCGCCCGGAAACCTGAATCAAAGATGTTGCGGAACGCAAAAACCCTTCTTTATCTGCATCCAAAATTGCCACCAGTGATACTTCGGGTAAATCCAGGCCTTCTCTAAGTAAATTTATCCCCACTAAACAATCGAATGTTTTCTGCCTTAGCTCTCTTAGGATTCTTGAGCGCTCAATAGTCTCTATCTCAGAGTGTAAATATCTTACCTTTAACCCCTTTTCTTGTAAATAAGTAGTTAAATCTTCAGCCATTCTTTTAGTCAGGGTAGTCACTAAAACCCTCTCGTTTCGACTGGCTCGTTTTCTTACCTCTTCGATTAAGTCCTCAATTTGGCCTTCGCTCGGCCTGACTATAATTGCAGGGTCAACTAAACCGGTGGGCCGGATAATCTGCTCAATAACCTTATCCTGGCTCTTTTTTATTTCGTATTCATCGGGTGTGGCTGAAACGAATATCTCCTGTTTTGCTAAACTCTCAAATTCCTCAAATTTTAAAGGCCGGTTATCCAGGCATGAAGGCAGCCTGAAGCCGTATTCTACCAAAACCTCTTTTCTTGCACGGTCTCCTTCGTACATACCTCGTATCTGGGGTATGGCTACATGTGACTCATCGATTATGGTTAAAAAACCCTGCGGAAAATAATCAATCAAGCAATAGGGCCGGCAGCCCGGAGGCCTTCCGGAAAGGATGCGCGAATAATTCTCAATGCCATGGCAATAGCCCATTTCCCTGAGCATTTCCATATCGTAATGCGTGCGGGATTCAAGCCGTTGCGCCTCAAGCAGTTTATTCTTATTTTTTAAAAATTTAAGCTGGCCTTCTAATTCCCACTCAATAGCTTTCAGAGCCACCTCAATTTTATCACTGGAAACAATAAAATGTTTGGCAGGATATATCGCCACTTTATCAAGGGTATCTAATGCCTGCCCGGTGAGAGGGTTTATCTTAAGAATCCTATCAATCGTATCATTGAAGAATTCTATACGCAATGCATCTTCCTGATAAGAGGGAAATATTTCCACCACATCGCCCCTGACCCTGATTCTGCCGCGGATAAATTCATAGTCGTTTCTTTCATACTGAATCTGAATAAATCTTTCAAGTAGAATATCCCGGGAAATTTCCTGGCCTTTATTTATGAAAATAAGTGAGCCCTTATAATCTTCGGGTGAGCCTAAGTTATAAATACAGGATACCGAAGCAACAATCAAAACGTCTTGACGCGACATAAGGCTACTGGTTGCCGACAGGCGCAGCCGGTCTAATCGGTCATTAATCGATGCGTCCTTTTCGATATATGTGTCTGTGGAAGGAATGTATGCCTCCGGCTGGTAATAATCATAGTAACTAACAAAATATTCCACGGCGTTGTGCGGAAAGAATTCCTTAAATTCCGAATAAAGTTGAGCAGCTAAAGTCTTGTTGTGAGAAATTATTAGCGTCGGCAGATTTACCTTTTCAATTGCAGCGGCTAAAGAAAAAGTCTTTCCTGAACCAGTGACTCCCAGAAGCGTTTGGTAGCGATTCCCCGATAAAATTGATTCAGTTAGTTCTTTTATTGCCTTTGGCTGGTCGCCACAAGGCTTAAATTTCGAAACCAGCTTAAATCTATCCATAATCAGAAGATTTCCAAGCTGATGTCAACCGAATTTATAGAATGGGTTAATGCTCCGATAGAAATCATATCCACGCCTGTGGAGGCGACTGCTCTTACATTCTTCAAAGTAATACCGCCTGAAGCCTCTAATTTAGGTGATAGGTGATAGGTGATAG
>DCOU01000022.1:6486-11727 GCA_002322525.1 Candidatus Omnitrophica bacterium UBA1562
TTATCTAACATAATTATATCCGGATTTATTTTTAATGCCTTTTTGAATTCTTTTAAAGTTTTTACCTCAACTTCTATTTTAATTTTAGGTGTGATTTTATTTTTAATTTCTTTTAAACCCATAACCCATAACCTATCACCTATCACCTTTAAATGATTATCTTTTATCAAAATCATCTCATCAAGGTTTAACCTGTGATTAAATCCACCACCTATCCTTACTGCATATTTTTCTAATTCTCTTAGGCCGGGAATAGTTTTACGGGTATCCAGAATCTTTACCCCATATGGCTTTACTTTATCAGCATAGGCTCTTGTCTTTGTGGCAACTCCTGAAAGCAGGCTTAAGAAATTCAAGGCTACTCTTTCGGCAGTTAATATGCCTTGGGCCCTTCCTAATATATGGGCGATAATCTTACCTTTTTTTATTTTTTGGCCGTCTAAAATATGCGGCTTAAATTCTATGTTTTTATCCTGAGTTGTAAATACCTTACGGGCTGTGTCCAGGCCGCAAATCACACAGTTTTCTTCGGCTTTTAAAGCTGCCTTTACATATTTATCTTCAGGAATAATTGCTGCGGTAGTAATGTCGCCTTTTCCTATATCTTCTCTCAGGGCTCGCTTTATAATATCGCTAATGCTTCCTTTATAGTAATTCATTGTGCATCCTCTCTAAACGTTTTAAAGAACTCTTTAACTCCCCTATGCTTTCTTTTTCTTTTTCAACTATTTCTTTTGGCGCTTTTTTCAAGAATTCGGGATTTTTTATTCTCTGCTCTTTTAGATTCTTGATTTTTCCCAGTTCATTTATTTTCTCTTTTATTTTCTGTTTTTCTTTACTAATGTCAAGGAGCCCGCTAAAATGCAAATATATGTCAATATCTTCGATTACAGCGCTAATCGTGGATGCTGGCCTTGTGCTTGAGTCAAGAATTTTCAAGGTTTCTAATTTAGCCAGATTTGTGATTAAAGCTGTATTATTCTCAATTAACTTGTGTTTGAATTTTGTATGGGGATAAACAGAAACCACAACTTTTTGGTCGGGCTTGAGTTCAATCGAGCTACGCAAATTCCTTATTTCTTTAATTACGCCAAATATTGACTCCGTCTCTTTTTCTAGTTTCTTATCTATCATTTGCTCCTGTATATGCGGCCAGGGCTGTATCATAATTGACGCGCCATCATGCGGCAGCCTCTGCCAGATTTCTTCGGTAACAAAGGGCATAAAAGGATGCAGCGCCCTTAAGAATCCCTCTAAGACTTTATACATAACCACCTGATTCTGTCTATTCTTTGCCCCGTTAGAAATATTGGTTTGTGAAGCCAGATTATTTCTAACGGGGTTTATATTTGGTTTTATTATCTCTAAATACCAATCGCAGAATTCATGCCAGAAGAATGCATACAATATATTTGCAGCTTCATTGAATTTATAACTATCGAGTTTTTTAGTGACTCCCTTTAAGGCCGAATAAAATCTGCTCAATATCCAGCGGTTAAAAATATCTAAACCCCGCCCTTTCTTGTCCGAAACATCCTCTGCGCTGGAGAAAGGGCGGGGTAAATCCTCTTTTTTAAAAAACTCGCACAGGTCCACCTTAATATAGGTTGGCTCTAAATTCATCAGAATAAACCGGGAAGCATTCCAGATTTTATTGGCAAAATTCCTGCCTTGTTCAAATCTTTCCCGGGATAAAAATATATCCTGCCCCTGCGCTGTGATAGAAATTATACTAAAACGTAATGCATCGCTACCAAATTCATTTATAATATCCAAGGGGTCAATAATATTACCTAAGGATTTAGACATCTTTTTGCCTTCAATGTCACGCACTGTCCCGTGGATATAAACATCTCTAAAGGGTATGTCTTTCATAAATTCTAATCCTGCCATAATCATTCTGGCTACCCAGAAAAAGATTATCTCTGGCGCAGTAACTAAGACTGAGGTGGGGTAGAAATATTTTAAATCTTTAACAGGGTCTACCCCCGAAGGAGACTGACCCTTCTCTGCTGGCCAGTAAAAGGTAGCAAATGGCCATAACCACGATGAAAACCAAGTATCTAACACATCCTCATCTTGATATATATCATTTGAACCACATACAGGACACTGTGTTGGTTTTACTCTAGAAACAATAATACTCTTGTCAGTTCGTAGTTCGTAGTTCGTAGTTCGTAGTTTTTTACTATGAACTATGAACTCTTGACTATGAACTTCGTTTGCCTGTTTCGTGCATTTTTGACAGTAATAAACAGGCAAACGATGTCCCCACCAAATCTGGCGCGATATGCACCAGTCCTGTAAATTCTGCATCCAGTTAAGGTAAACTTTCTCCCAGCGCCTGGGATGAAACTTAATTTTGCCTTTCTTTACCGCTTCAATAGCCGGTTTAGCCAAAGGTTTCAAATTTAAAAACCACTGTTTAGATAAATATGGCTCGATTATGGTATGACAACGATAACAATGCCCTGCGGATAACTGGTGCGGTTGGACCTTTTCTAATAATCCTTTTTCTTTTAAATCTTCTAAAATAACCTCCCTTGCCTTAAATCTATCCATCCCATTATAAC
Source organism: Candidatus Omnitrophica bacterium UBA1562 (assembly GCA_002322525.1). GTDB lineage: Bacteria > Omnitrophota > Gorgyraeia > Gygaellales > Profunditerraquicolaceae > UBA1562. Next base: position 9,060 of record DCOU01000022.1, read on the forward strand.
CCCCTGCATTTTTGTTCAGGCTGCCATCCGGATGCATAATATTTATAAATTCCAGATTGTGTTTCTTGCCCAGAATATAATCATTGGGGTCATGCGCAGGAGTTACTTTTACTGCGCCTGTGCCAAATTTCATATCTACCATACTATCCGCAATTATCTTTATTTCTCTGTTGATTAAAGGTAAAATTAAAGTTTTACCGACAAATTTTTTGTATCGCTTATCTTTAGGGTTAACTGCAACCGCAGTATCGCCTAACATCGTTTCCGGACGGGTAGTAGCCACTACAATGTAAGGGACAGTCCCCTTCGGGGACAGTCCCTTAATAGGATATCTCAAATAATAAAGATTTCCCTGCAATTCACGATGCGGGGCTTCTTCATCAGAGAGCGCAGTCTGACAGCGCGGACACCAGTTAATAATATAACTTCCCCGATAAATTAGGCCTAATTCATAAAGCCTGACGAATACTTCTATAACTGCTTGAGAATATTCCTCATCCATGGTAAAACGAGCGCGTTCCCAATCGCAAGATGCTCCCAATTTCTTTAGTTGATGGATAATAGTGGAACCGTATTGCTCTCTCCACTGCCAAACCCTCTCGATAAATTTCTCTCTTCCCAAATCTTGGCGCTTCAGGCCCTCTTTGGCAATAGCTTTTTCTACCACATTCTGCGTGGCAATACCGGCGTGGTCGGTTCCCGGCATCCAGAGGGATTCCTCGCTTTTCATCCTATGATAACGGATGAGAATATCCTGAATAGTATTATTCAGGGCATGGCCCATATGAAGTATTCCGGTAACATTGGGAGGGGGTATTACTATGCAAAACGGCTTTTTATCGGGATTTACCGTGGCGTGAAAAAAATTCTTTTCTTCCCAGAATTTATACCATTTGTCTTCGGTTTCTTTGGGATTATAACGGGTAGGCAATTCATTGGTAATCTCTGGCATTTTAGTTGACTTTATCCTTCAACAATTTATACTCTACGCTGTCAACCAAGGCTTGCCAGCTGGCTTCAATAATATTTTCTGAGACACCGATAGTACTCCAGGTATCTGTTTCATCCTGAGATTGAATAAGCACTCTTACCTTAGCAGCTGTTCCTACCTTTTCATCCAACACGCGCACTTTAAAATCAGACAAATGCATCTTAGACAACGTTGGATAAAAATCCTTGAGCGCCTTGCGCAGGGCATTATCCAGGGCATTTACCGGGCCATCGCCTTCTGCCGCAGTATGCTCCTTTATTCCTTTTACTTTTAATTTAATAATTACCTCAGAGGTTATCTTTTTATCAGAGCGTTTTTCTACTACTACGCGGAAACCTTCTAAATCAAAAAATCTCTTGTATTTCTTCAGCGCCCTCTTCATTAGTAATTCAAAAGATGCCTCTGCTGCTTCAAAATGATAACCCTGATGTTCCAGGCTCTGCACGAGTTTCAAAATCCTTTTTGTCTGAGGGTCTTCCTTGCTTAAATCTAATTCTAAGGTTTTTGCGCGAAGCAATATCCCAGTTTTACCCCCCAGCTCAGAAACCAGAATCCTGCGTCGGTTTCCTACGAGGTCCGGCTCAATGTGTTCATAGGTCCTGGGGTTCTTCATTACTGCGTTAATATGCACGCCGCCTTTATGGGCAAAGGCAGATGCGCCTGTATACGGCTGGTCATTTCGTTGCTTCATATTACTTATCTCGCTGACAAAGTGGGAAACCCGGGTTAATTCTTTTAATTTATCGTCATCAATGCAATTAATGCCTAATTTTAACTTAAGGTTAGCGATTATAGGAATTAAATCCGCGTTCCCGCAGCGCTCACCGTAGCCGTTGATTGTCCCTTGCACAATATCTGCCCCTGCTTCAACTGCGGCAATAGAATTAGCTACTGCCAGGTCTGCGTCATTATGACAATGGATGCCCAGCCAAACGCTTATCTGCGGCCGGATTTCCTTGATAACCCTTGATATCTCTGAAGTAAGTGTCCCGCCATTGGTATCGCATAAAACCACTGCCTTAGCGCCTGCATCCTGCGCAGTCAACAAGCACTTTAAACTATATTCCCTATTGGCCTTATAGGCGTCAAAAAAATGCTCCGCATCGTAAAATACGGTTGGCCCTTTTGACACCAGAAAATTTACAGTGTCCTTAATCATATTCAAGTTCTCATCCAGGGTAGTCTTTAAAACATCTCTGATGTGCAAATCCCAGGTCTTGCCGAAAATAGTCACAATCTTAGCCTGCGATTTTAAGAGAGCTCTCAGGTTCGTATCCTTACCGGCCAAAGAATTAGCCCGCCGGGTAGAACCAAAGGCAACAAGCTCGGCATTCTTCAGGCGCTTCTTCGCCATCCTTAAATAAAATTCCATATCCTTGGGATTAGAACCCGGCCAGCCGCCTTCAATATAGTGCATACCCAAACTATCTAATTCCTGGGCAATACGAACTTTATCCATAACCGAATAAGATATACCTTCACCCTGCGCGCCGTCGCGTAAAGTTGTATCATACAATTTTATTTTCGACATTTTAACCTCTTTCTTAACACAACTTTGTTAAATTTTAGCCTTTTTATAAGGACAGTCCTTTGTAACTTCTTTATTTCTAATAAGTTCTGTAAAAATCATAGATTGTTTTGAATTTATGCTTAAAACAGGTTAAAATTCCTTCAACC
>DCOU01000023.1 GCA_002322525.1 Candidatus Omnitrophica bacterium UBA1562
ATAGAGTGGCCTTGTGATAGAAGAATAATAATAAAAATTGTTGCAAAAACAAATAAATATGGTATACTTTTAATATGGAATTTGAATATGATATAGACAAATCAGCAGCAAACAAGAAAAAGCACGGCGTGACTTTCGAAGAGGCCAAAGTTCTCTGGGTGGAAGATAACGTTATTTTACCGGCAATTACTAAAGGAGAACAGAGATATATGATTATAGGTAAAATAGGGCCAAACCTATATTCCTGTATCTTCACAACCAGAAGAGAAAAAATAAGAATAATCTCATGTAGAAGGACCAGAGACAAAGAGAGGAGAATATACCATGAAAAGATTAAAGAAGAAAATAACATCTGAAGAATTTGATAAGAGGTTTGATAATGGAAAGGATGTGGGGGATCTTCTTGATATCAAGAAGGCAAAAGTAAATAAACAGGTCCAGAGAATTAATATTGATTTTCCAATTTCTTTTTTGAGAAGAATAGACGAAGAGGCAAGAAGAATTGGCGTGGCTAGAACAGCCCTAATTAAAATTTGGATGGCAGAGCGATTAGAGCCTATTGCGCATTAATTCCAGTTATGATAAAAAATGAAGAGGCTACCTAGATTTAAGACCAAAGAGGAATCTTGGGTTAATTATGTAGACTTGGATTTTTGTGAAACCTGCTGATGCGAAGAAAGTGCTACTTTTTACCGAGTATGTGAAGGGATTGTAAAAAGGCTTGATTGAATTATAATGCAAAGGCGGAGGAAAGCCGCCTTTTTAATTTAATATGAATACTTTTATTTTTACAATTTTGGTAGTAGGCTTGAGTGGCATAGTGGCGCAGGTTATGCTCCTGCGGGAGTTATTAGTGAGTTTCTATGGCAATGAGCTGACTTTAGGGTTAATTTTAGCCAACTGGATTATATCAGAGGCATTAGGAGTTTTTATTATCGGTAAATTTATCGATAAGATTAAAAACAAAATAAACATATTTATTATTTTGCAGATAATCTTTTCTTTAATACTGCCTTTATCTATTTATTTCTCCCGGATAGTTAAATCAATCTTAGGGGTCCCTTTTGGCGAAGCAATGGGTTTATCCCAAATATTTTATTATTCCTTATTTATAATGTTGCCCGTAAGTTTTTGCCACGGTGCATTATTCAGCTGTGGATGTAAGATATACTCTTCGTATATCAAAGAGTCCATTAGCTCCATAGGCCACAAGGCCATGGTTTGGCTTCCGATAGGCCAGAAGGCCATGGTTTGGCCTCATTTGGCCAAAGCCATAGCCAAAGCCATAGGCAAAGTATATACCTGGGAGACAATCGGCACGATTATCGGCGGTATACTTCTTACCTATCTTCTTATACCACACCTGAATTCTTTCCAAATAGTCTTTATCATATCCATATCCAACCTTATTATCTGCTTGTTTTTCTTTAAAGAAATCTCTAAAATATTTCGATATGTTATCTTTCTTTTAATTCTCTTGATGGTATATCTCGCTTTATACGGCGCTTTAAATAAGATGCAAAATTGCGCTATTAAGAAACAATGGAAGATGCAGGAGGTTTTGGATTACCGCAATTCTATTTATGGCAATATTGTGGTGGTTCAAAAAGAAAAGCAATATACTTTTTTCTATAACGGCTTACCTATAATTACCACGCCCTATCCGGATATAACCTTTGTGCAGGAATTTGGAAACCTTCCTTTATTATTTCATCCGTATCCTAAGGATATCCTTGTTATTAGCGCTGGGGCAGGCGGATTAATCAATGAAATCCTGAAGCACCCCGTTATAAAAGTTGATTATGCAGAGTTAGACCCTTTGCTCATAAAGATGTTAGAAAAGTATCCTTCTCGTTTAACAGAAAGAGAACTCCAAGATAACAGAGTGAACATTATAAATAAAGATGGCAGATTTTTTGTGAAGAATACGCCTAATAAATACGATATTGTGCTGCTCGGCCTGTCTAAACCTGCTGATTTATCAAGCAATCGTGTTTTTACCCAGGAGTTCTTTGCCCTGATTAAAAAGAGATTAAACCCTGATGGTATTTTGGCGCTTTATTTACCCGGCTCTCTAACTTATCTCAGCAGCGAGTTAAGAGACCTTAATGCGTGTATATTAAACGGGCTTAAAAGCACATACAGTTATGTGCGCATTATCCCGGGCGATTATAATATGTTTCTGGCATCTGATTCCGGGGATGTAATGAACGTCAACTCTCATTTAATCACACAAAGAATAAACCAGGAAAATATTAAAGCTGATATATTAGTGCCGGCGTACCTTGATTATAGATTAGACAAGAAGTGGCTCGAATGGTTTACACATTCTTCTTTAGGCGCTACCAGAAAGATTAATCGAGATTTTATGCCAACTGCGGTATTCCAGATGTTAGTCCTCTGGAACAAACAGTTTTCCCCGCGCTTTGCCTATATTTTAGAAGCATTAGGAAGTTTAGATTTAAAGGTTGTTTTGGTGTTGCTCTGTGCAATAACATTTATATTATTTCTTGTTCTTCATTATAAGCACAACTTAATTAAATTAAGCATTACTTATAGTATTGCCACTACAGGTTTTTTTGCTATGCTGATAAATCTTATCTTAATATTTAGTTTTCAGGTCATTTATGGTTATCTGTATCATAGGATAGGCATATTGATAAGCATCTTTATGGCAGGCACTGCCCTGGGAAGTATTTTTATAACCAACCGTCTAGAAAAGATAAAGAAAGACTGTTCGTCATTTATCAGGTTAGAAATAGCCGTAACTTTATTTTCTTTACTTTTAGCGTTAATAATTACCCGATTTTCTAATGGTTTAGCCAAATCTCCTTTAATTTTTATGACTCTGTTTTTCATCCCCGGATTTCTTATGGGTTTAGAATTTCCTCTGGCCAGTAAAATATATTTAGTTAAAAGTAACAAGATTGGCCAGACCGTAGGCATACTCTATAGTGCTGATCTTTTGGGTGGCTGGCTGGCAGGTATATTAGGAGGGATTATACTATTACCGGTTTTTGGTCTGTTTAACGCTTGCATGGTTATGGTTATATTAAAATTAAGCAGCCTATTATTACTTTTGGTTACAAACACCAAAATAAACTAAAGTTTTCTTTAGAAAACTTTTTTCTTGACAGGGAGCGGTTCTTATGTTATGCTTTTTTCGGAGGTGATAAGAATGGATAAGATGTCTTATGCAGTTAAAATCGACCCGTCTCTTGTAAAAAAAATAAAAGAATTCTGCCTGCGGCACGGCATAAAACAAGGGTTTTTTGTGGAGAAGGCGTTGAAGGAACAATTGGCCAGGGAGGAGCTGACGGAAGATATCCTTGATTTTAAGAATCTGCGCAGTCAGGAAGAATCAGCCATTAGTTTTGAGGATTACTTAAAGAAGAGGGCTTATTAATGTATAGGCTCAAAGTAATTACCCCGGCGCAAAAAGACCTCGATGCCTTCCAGGGGAAGGCATTTGAGCTGATAAAGAAAAAGATACTAAGTCTATCCAGTAACCCTCGCCCTTTTGGAGCAATAAAACTTACTCAGGAAGAAGGCTATCGCATTAGAGTGAGGCGTTACCGAATTTTATATAGAATAGACGACAAAGAAAAAGAGGTAATTATCTACCGCGTTAAACATAGAAAAGAAGCCTATCGTTAACGAGATAGACCCCATAAATCCTAAAAATTCAGGTAAAACTTTGTTCTGGTAAGCGATTTGTATTAGACCACGGAAAGAGAGCTCTGGGTATGCAGAGCTCTCTTTATAATCTCCGTAATCAAGGCCTCTGATTTAAATTAGGAGTTTTTCAGAGGCCTCGAAAGAGCGGGGTTGACAAAGGCAATTATTTGATATATATTAGGGTTTCTTAAAACAAGGAGCTATCTTATAGTATAATTTCTTAAAATAAGGGACAGTCCCCTTGGTTTCAAGTAAATAGATCACGACTTTGTTAAAAATGAATTTTTCACAGATTCA
>DCOU01000061.1:0-2940 GCA_002322525.1 Candidatus Omnitrophica bacterium UBA1562
CGAACCGCCGCCTGCTGGACAGAAAAATTATTTTGGATTTCAAAAAGCCCTTTGATTTAATTCCTTATTATAAAAGAAGTTATGGTGAAAATTCTTTGGCGCAAAAGGATTTTAAAAATCGTTCTTTATCTTCAAAAAATGCACCGAGTTATATCTGGTCGGGGAGGTGGGACTTGAACCCACGGCCTTTTGAACCCCATTCAAACGCGCTAGCCAAACTGCGCTACTCCCCGTCTATTCCTCTTTTCTCTCCCTGCTCATCAAATCACGAACTGCTCTCTCAGGAGATTTATTTTTATAAAGAACGCTGTAAACTTCTTTTGTTATAGGCATATCCACCTTATATTTCAAACTCAATGCGTATGCTGATTGCGTAGTAAGTACGCCTTCGGCTACCATTTGCATACGAGCTTTTACTTGCTTTAAGCTCTTCCCTTTGCCGATTTGCTCACCCACAAATCTATTTCGGCTATAAGGGCTAACGCAGGTAGTCACTAAATCACCCAGCCCGCTTATCCCGCTAAAAGTCCTCACCCTTGCTCCCATAGCATAGCCTAACCGCGAAATCTCCACCAGTCCGCGCGATAAAAGAGCTGCCTTTGTATTCGTCCCAAATCCTAAACCATCGGATATACCGCAAGCAATAGCAATAATATTCTTAAGGCTGCCTCCTAATTCTACACCAATAACATCGTCATTTGTATAAATTCTAAACCGCTCTGTCATAAAAATACCTTGCAGGTATTTTCTTAAATTTTTATCGTAAGACGCAATTACTGCCGTCGTAGGTATTTCTTTAGCTACTTCATAAGCAATGGTTGGGCCAGAGAGGACTGCCAGTTTTACATTACCTATTTCTTCATGTATTACCTCGGACATCCTTTTAAGTGAACCTGTCTCTATGCCTTTGATTACACTTAAATATATAACTTCTCTAGGACAATCCAGCTGATGAATCATTTTTAAAACCCTGCGCAGATATTGTGAGGGTATGGCAAAAATTATTAATTCCTTATCGTAGATTGCATTATTTAAGTTTGAGGTGATTTCTATATCTTTGGGTATTTTAATTTGAGGTAAAAATTTAGTATTTATTCTTTTTTTATCTAAATAAGAAACATAATCTGGAAAAGCACCCCAAAGGCTGGCCTTAAGACCTTTATGGTGCAATAAAATTGCCAGAGCGGTTCCCCAACCGCCATCGCCTAAAATAGAAATACGCAGTTTACGCATTATTGTTTATCCCGTTAGAAATATTGTTTTTTACCTAAGAGCTTTGGTATTTCTAACGGGGTTTATTTTCCCCTTCAAACTGTTTCTCTATAAAATGAAACCTCGGATAGATATCGGTTAAGTTCTTTTCTTCGCGCGTGATAAATTGAACTCCGATATTGTAAGTATTATCATTTTTTTGTTCTACTCTCACTACCTTACCAATAATGCCGTTTTGATAAATCAGGCTTCTTCTTTCTATCTCCTCAAAAATATTTAACGTGCTCTTGTCAAAAGAAAGCCATAAGATATCGTCCTGATTCACTCTCTCTTTCATATTACAAAGCAGTCCCGATTGGCTTATATCTGCAGCATAACCCTGGAGCAATTTATTAATAGTTTCCTCGCTGCATACTTTATAGGCAAGAGGTATTCTATAATCCAGCCTCACAAAATTACGCCTCTCCGGTCCTTCGTATTCCATATCAATTATTTTACTCCTAAATTTTGCAGCGAAGAAGGTTTGGGTTTACCCCGCCCTTTCTTAATCTAAAGTATCCCTTCTAATGAGAAAGGGCGGGGTTTATTTGTCCTGAGCTTTGCTAACTCCCAGCTGTATTCATAAAGGTGCAGGCCTTTGCTGACAGCGATAATCTCGCCGTCACCCACACCGATATCTTGCGCCATATATTGCTTTACTAACTCTAACCCGCCTAGATTAGAAGGAAACCCGCCCCATAAATCCCAGGAGCGAAAATATAAAATAAAATGCAGCTTTCCATAGCGCACCCTTGTATCTATAAGCCGCAGGCAGGGCGGATCAGTTAACTTTATATCAGAAGGCATGCCAATCTCCATTATTGCCTGGTTTGTCCCAAACCCCCGTTCTTTATAAATCCTTAATACTTCTTCAATCTGATTTACATTTAGAGGCATTTCTTTAACCATATCTTTGCCGTCAATATTTTGTTTTACTTTTACTTTAGGTTCAACTAACCTCTCTCCATATGTATAATCTTCGGTCTTGGTTTTTACTCCAGTCATGAGGTAATTTAAATAACCCTGGATATATTCCATATCTGTGGGCGCAGGAATACTCATTCCCTCCGGGATTATGGGGATAATTTGATGCGCTGGTTTTTTGATTCTCACCACTGCAAAATCAAACTCCAGGCGTTTCTGTCCTTCATAACTGCCCCGGGTTATGGTATAGACATGCCCTTTATCCAGTATCTCAGATAGGCACTGAAACCAGGCATCATCCAAATCAAAGGCATCGATAAATACCGGCTCTAAGAATTCTTTATCCATCATTTTTATCTTTCGTCTATGGTTAATTGGTTTTATCCCTCGCCTAAACACTCCGAAATTCTCTTCGATAATTTCGGAGCAGGCTTCGGGATGAATTTTCCCTATTTCTGTATACGAGGAAAATTCTAAGCGGGCAACGGGACTCGAACCCGTGTAGGTAGCTTGGAAGGCTACTGCACTTCCTCTGTGCTATGCCCGCGTCGTTCGCTGTAACAAAATGGTGGGCAGGGAAGGATTCGAACCTTCGAAGCGCAAGCGCAACAGATTTCAAGTGCCCCCAGGTTACCCTGAGGCTTGGACTATCTCATTACCTTGGCCTATCTGTTTGTAAACAGGCTATCGGCTTTAGGTAGTAGGCGCTTAGTCTCTGCACCTTCCCCGCATATGCGGGGCTTGGCTCAGGATTGCCCTTAACCT
>DCOU01000061.1:3115-15685 GCA_002322525.1 Candidatus Omnitrophica bacterium UBA1562
TTGGCCACTTAGGTACCTGCCCATACAATATCAAAAATCAAAATTACTTTATTAAGCTGGCGACCCGAATCGAACGGGCGACCCCCTCATTACAAGTGAGGAGCTCTACCTACTGAGCTACGCCAGCAAAATTAACTATATATCTAAGAACACAACTTTATTGCCTCGGGAATCTTATCTATTATATCCGAGGCAATCAAGCTGATTTGCGTCTTTTCTTTTGCGGCTAAGTCTCCTGCTAACCCATGCAGATAAACTGCATATTTCGATGCCTCAAAGGCAGTTAAGCCTTGAGCCAAAAAAGCCGCAATCATCCCAGTCAAAACATCACCGCTTCCTGCAGTAGCCATTCCGGGATTACCGGTTTTATTTACATACAGATTACTCTTATAATCCGCAACTACAGTATTGTGCCCTTTTAAAACTGCAGTTACTTTATAATCTTTAGCGAATTTCTTGGTAATATCTTTTCTGTTACCCTGAACTTTTTTTATACTGATACCCATTAACCTTGCCATTTCACCCGGATGAGGCGTTAATATTTTAGCGTATAGCGTATAGCGTATAGCGTATAGCATCTTTAGATGGCCTACCAATGCATTAAGCCCATCTGCATCGATAACCATAGGTTTATCTATTTTAGATATTACTTTCCGCACTAAGCCCTGCGTTGATTTATTCTGAGTAAGGCCCGGCCCAACCACTAATACATCAACTTTTTTTACGAAATCTTTAATCTTTTTATATCCACTCAGGCTTAGCGTGCCATCGCTGGTTTCAGGCAAAGGAAATGTCATTACTTCTTTGGGTTTTATTTTTATTATTGTGCTGTTTAAGCTTTTAGGAATACCCAGCGTAACTAACCCGGCTCCTGAACGCATAGCTGCCTCACTACATAAAACCGCAGCTCCCGAAAATCTTGCAGAACCAGCTAAAATAAAAATATGCCCAAAATCGCCCTTGTGGGCATTAGGTCTTCTGCGTAATAATAGCGTTGGCAACTGCATAATTTTTCACATGGGAAATAGAAATGTGTACATCTATCGACTTTCCCTTGCCATTTAAAATCATACAACAGGGTTTGCCATCTTTATCATTTAAAATCTGGACGTCTTTCCAGTTTAATTTGGCATCGCCCAGCGCCTTAAACACTGCCTCTTTAGCTGCAAACCTGCCTGCGAGATGCTGGTATAAACCCCGCCCTTCCTTACTTCGAAACACCTCTATAATAGAGGAAGGGCGGGGTAAACTACCCCTGGTTTTCGCATTCTCTAATTCTTCCTGACTAAATATGCGACTCAGAAAATCTTGGCCCCATTTTTCTACTGCTTTGCGCAGGCGCGTTACTTCAGTTATATCTACTCCGGTTCCGACTATTTTCATTGTTAAACTGTTAAACTGTTGAATTGTTAAACTGTTGAAGCAATTTAACAATTTAGCAATTTAACCATTAATTAACGTCTTCATTTCTTTAACTGCCCGTTCCAAACCCACCAGCACAGCACGGCACACGATAGAATAACCGATATTTAACTCTTCTATGCCCTTAATTTTAGCCACCCTCGACACATTATAATAATTTAAGCCGTGCCCGGCAAAAACATGCAGCCCCTTACCTCTGGCATATCTAACTGTGGTTTCTAATTCTTTGAAATATTTAGCCTGTCCTTTTTTATCCCCGGCATCAGCATAGCGGCCGGTATGCAACTCTATCATCCTTATCCCTGATTTTCTTGCAGCGTCAATCTGTTTTTTGTCGGGATCGATAAATAAACTTACTGTAATCCCGCTTTTTTCTAATTTACCTGCTACCTGTTTTATCTTTTTAAAATTAGATACCACATCTAAACCGCCTTCGGTAGTTAACTCTTGCCTTTTTTCAGGTACCAGAGTTGCCTGGTCAGGCTTTACTTTACAGGCAATAGCAACGATGTCGGAAGCGACAGACATCTCTAAATTTAATTTTACCCGAACTATTTCTTTTAAAATATACAGGTCCCTTTCTTTAATATGCCGGCGGTCTTCTCTTAAATGCACGACTATACTATCAGCTCCGGCTGTTTGAGCAATTAAAGCTGCGAATGCCGGCTCTGGCTCAATGCCATGGCGGACTTCTCTTAAAGTTGCCACATGATCAATATTTACGCCTAAATTGAGCATAACCTCGCTTTGCTCGGAGTGTAAAGTTTGTAAGTGTAAAGTGTTTAAGTTTTCTTCTTACACACTTACACACTTAAAAACTTATACACTTAGTAATCGATATATTTTATCTCACCCTGAACATAAAACCAGGCCATAACCGCCAATATAAGCGCAATGAGTTTAAGCCAGGGATGATACGTAAACCAGTGTCCAATGCGATAACCAATGCTAATCTTCTCTTTAGGCATCGTCTTTCTTAAGTCTTATAATCTCTTTAATCTTGGAAAGCATATTTTCCCTGCTTAAATCCTTGTATAATTTACCGCGATACACCAAAGACATATCCTGCCTCTCCTCGGAAACAATGATAACTACGGCATCAGTTTCTTCGCTCAAACCCAACGCAGCGCGGTGCCGCGTGCCGTATATGCGGCTTAAATCCTGATTTTCCGTAAGAGGGAATAGGCAGCCGGCAGCAATAATACGGCCGTGTTGTATAATTAAACCCCCGTCATGAAGCAGGCTATTAGGTGTAAAAATATTCTCAATTAAATCCGAAGATACACGCGCATCAATAAGAACGCCGCTTTCGATATAGGCAGTAAGCGGGTCGTTCTTCTCTATAGCAATAAGCGCGCCAATCTTGTTCTTGCAGAGATTTTCGGCTGCTTCACCTGTCTGTTTTAATATATAATCCAACTCTTCCTCTCGTAAGCTCGTCCCAAATAGGTGGCGCTGGCCTAACCGCGCTAACCCCTGCCTTATCTCCGGATGGAAGATAATAAGCATAGCAATAACTGATATGCCGAATAATTTTGTAAACAACCAATCCAGTATCTCTAAGCCTAACCTCTGAAATAAGAAAAAGGCAACCAAAAGAATAATTATTCCACGCAAAACCTGTATTGCGCGCGTGCCCTCAAAAAAAAGCATAATGTGGTAAATCACAAACCAGAGTATAATAATTTCAACTATGGGTTTCCACATATTTTTATTGTTAAATTGTTATATTGCTAAATTGCTATATTGGTTATGGACAGTTTAACAATTTGACAGTTTAGCAATTTATTATTGCCCCCGCGACTCTTAATGCCTGTTTTACTTCTTTGACATCATGAACTCTAATTATGTTTGTGCCGTTTTTAACCGCTAATACGCAGGCAGATAGAGTGCCAAAAATTCTTTCTTGGGGACCCACATTTAATATTTTACCGATGAAGGATTTCCGGGATGGGCCCACTAATATAGGCCTGCCTAAGACTTTAAATTCTTTTAATCTCTTCAATATCTCTAAATTATGCTCAAGCGTTTTGCCGAAGCCGATACCGGGGTCAACAATAATTCTTTCTCTGTCTATACCCCAAGCAACAGCCTCACTTAGTGCCTTATCTAAATACTCTATTATCTCATCAATCAAATTTTTATAAACAGGGTTATTCTGCATAGTCCGCGGATTCCCCTTCATATGCATAATTACTACGCCTGCTTTATATTTGGAAACTATCTTTGCCATTTTATTATTTAAGCCGGTTATATCATTTACTAAACTCGCACCATTATCCAAGGCTTGCCTTGCCACTTCGGGTTTATAAGTATCGATGGAAATAGGGACTTTGATTTTCCTGGCAATCTTCTTAATTATCGGCATTGTACGCTCTAATTCTTCCTTGACGGGAATTGGTTCGGCGCCTGGACGGGTTGACTCTCCGCCTATGTCAATAATATCTGCTCCATCATCTACCATTTTCTCAACGAACTCAACAATTCTCTTAACGCTATACGCTGTACGATAGAGGCCGTCTGCGCTAAATGAATCCGGCGTCAGATTTACAATACCCATAATATAGGTCCTGTCTTGCCTCAAGGCCAATTTATATCTACCCAGATTAAGATTGAATTCATCCTTTTGATAATTGGTAAGGCTGTCGGATAAATCATGCGCCAATCTATCCAGGCCAAAAGGCTGTTTATTTAACTTCTCAGTGAGGCGGTTAAATTGAGACAGGGTTGCCATAAGAAGGCAATCTGTCTTTTTAGCCTTACCGGTAAGGGCATCTCTGGCAACTGCCACATCACCGCCTAAAGAAAGCATTTCTTGTTTGAGTATATTTGCCTTAATGCAAGGTAGGGAATTTATCCTCACTAGATACTGGATCGCCTTGGGCAGCATAATCTTAATGCCATAACTGTCTACTTTAATATCCTGCAAAATTTGCCTTAAATTTTGCGGGCTAGATATTTGGAGGATTCTCATCGGTCTTTTTCAGGTGAGATTTTTTTTCTCTATACCGAGCAGGCGTTTGACTTCTTCGCCATCTAAGACTTCTTTCTCTATGAGGGCATTGGCTAAAGTCTTTAATTTATCTAAATTCTCATTCAATAAATTCTTTGCTTTTATATAAGCCTCATTAACTATTCTCTTTACTTCCTCGTCGATCAGATGGGCGGTTTCTTCGCTATAATTCTTTTCTTCCATGATATCGCGCCCCAAAAATATAAGCCCTTCCCTTCTTCCCAAAGTAACATTGCCTAATTTATCGGACATACCGAATTGCATAACCATGCGCCGCGCCATCTGTGTGGCCATCTCTAAATCATTTTGCGCTCCTGTAGTAACTTCATTTAAATTTATCTCCTCAGATGCACGACCACCTAATATAAGCGCAATCTCGGAAATTAACTCTGATTTCGTCCAATAGTGCCTGTCTTCAAGCGGAGGAGTAAAAGTATAACCGCCAGCCAAACCTCGGGGGATTATGGAAACTTTCTTTAAAGGATTTACTTCAGGCAAAAGCAAGGAAAGAAACGCATGGCCTGACTCATGAAGCGCAGTAATCTCCTTTTCTTTCTTGGACATAATATGGCTCTTCTTCTCAGGGCCCATAAGTACCCTCTCCACTGATTTTTCAAAATCAACCATCTCAATGGCATCTTTACTATACCTTGCCGCAAGCAGAGCCGCTTCATTACACAGATTCGCCAGGTCAGCGCCTGAGAAACCCGGGGTTTGGCTAGCAAGGGATTTTAAATCTACAGAAGGAGCAAGTTTCAACTTACGCGTATGAACCTTGAGTATCTCCTCCCGTCCTTTAATGTCAGGGAGATTCACCACAATATGCCGGTCAAACCTGCCCGGGCGTAAAATCGCAGGATCCAAAGTATCTGGACGGTTAGTAGCGGCAATGAGGATGAGGCCCTGTTGTGTATCAAAGCCATCCATCTCTACTAAAAGGGCATTCAAGGTCTGCTCTCGCTCGTCATGGCCTCCGCCGATACCTGCGAAACGTAAGCGTCCAACAGCATCTATTTCATCGATAAAAATAATCGCGCCTTTGCCGGAAATCTTTGCTGCCTTACGGCCTTGTTCGAATAAATCCCTGACGCGTGATGCCCCCACACCGACGAACATTTCCACAAAGTCAGACCCGGATATACTGAAAAACGGCACCCCCGCCTCACCGGCGACTGCCTTAGCGATCAAAGTTTTCCCGCATCCCGGGGGACCTACAAGCAAAACGCCTTTAGGAATTTTACCTCCTAATTTTTGGAACTTCTTGGGGTCTTTTAAGAACTCAATGACCTCTTGCAATTCCTCCCTGGCTTCATCTACGCCTGCTACATCATCCTTAAAGGTAACTTTTTCTCCTTCTTTTTCACTATGCATCTTTGGCCGCATTTTACCAAAACCCATAATCTTGTTCCCCAGCTGTTCTCCTCGAGCAGCCATCCACCACCAGAAAAATATCAATAAAATCACCGGGCCCAATGAATACAATAAATTTGTCCATAAAGTACGTGGCGGCTTAACTTCAAAATGCTTCAAATTCTGACGCATAAGACTAAGTAATTCTGTATCGTTATCAGGGATATTTAAGAAGAATTTACTGTTGTCGGTAAATTCGCCCTGCAGTACAGATTCAATCTTGGCCACAGATTTA
Organism: Candidatus Omnitrophica bacterium UBA1562; assembly: GCA_002322525.1. Taxonomy (GTDB): domain Bacteria; phylum Omnitrophota; class Gorgyraeia; order Gygaellales; family Profunditerraquicolaceae; genus UBA1562. Next base: position 9,196 of record DCOU01000061.1, read on the forward strand.
ATCTTCTCAGGAGTAGCCTTTAAAATTCCGTAAAAGTCACTATAAGATATCTCCTTTGGTCCAGCCATAGGTATGGTTAAAGAATTAATTAAGAGATAAAATATAGCAATTATAAGTAACCAAAACCAGGGAAAACGTCTAAGTATCTTGTTTTTCTTAGACTTAGGAATATTATGATTTGCCATTTTTCTCCTTCCTATCAGAAATTTTATTATATATTTAAATATTTATAAAATCAAGTATTTTAAATGAGCAGACAATTTATGGAGTGCTCGTTTCACTCGCTACGACATAAATTGTAGCCTTCTATTTCTTGATTATCGAGGCGTCTGCGAATTAATCCCTGTAGCTACGAAGTGATTAGCTGCGGGATAAGTTCGCACTTATAAGTTATGTCGCTTACATCCTTTAATATCGCGCCCCATAACTTATGTGCTCGCTTACTTGCGGCAAAAAAAGAGTTGATTTTTCTTCTTAACTACCGATACTCCTTTAGGCAGGTCAACTATAGAATTGACTGGTCGGTTAAAAATCAAATCTTCTAATTCTTTTATGTGCGCAAAGGTGAGCCTGCGTGTATTGCCTTTTACTCTGGCAATATCCATCCGTAATACCAATCTGCGTATTGCCGGATGCAGATTCGTAAGCTTCTTAAGATTGAGCTTTGTTTTTGCGCCTTTTATTGCCCGTTGAGCTACACGCATTAAATAATCATAATCGTAGCCTATGCTTTGCGCCATATTGCTCAATATTTCTTTAATATTTTTATTGTATTCCTTCTCTAATAAAGGCAGCAGTCTATTTCTAATCCTATTCCTGAAATAAATATCTTCTAAATTAGATGCATCAATTCGCGGTTTAATTTTTTTTTTCTTCAGGAAGATTTCTATTTCTCGACGTTTTACTTCTATTAAAGGCCGGATAACCTGATAACCTGTAATGTTTCTTTTGGGTAAAATCCCTGATAATCCATATAAACCCGCACCTCTTATAATACGCATGAGCACGGTTTCGGCCTGGTCATCGAGATTATGGCCCAGGGCAATTTTGTCTGCTTTTATATCCCGGGCTACTTTAAATAAAAAACCCAGGCGCGCGTTTCGGGCAATCTCCTCAAGAGAGCCGGCTTTGGCTAATTCTTTGATATCGACCTTGGCAACGGTTAGGGGTATTTTAAGCTTGTGGGCCAATCTTTCTACAAACTTCCTGTCTTTATAAGAATCCTTTCTTAACATATGGTCTAAATGCGCAATATGCAGACTAATCTTGAATTCTTTTTTTAGGCTATTTAATAAAAAAATGAGGGTTAGCGAATCCGGCCCGCCTGAAACACCGACAATAATCTTATCGCCTTTATCTATGAGCTCATATCTTTTAATGGTCTTTTTTACCTTATCTAAAATCATCGTAAAACAGGGACAGGTCCCGCCCCAATCGAGGACCGTTTCTTCGGCCAATCGGAGAAGTGTCCCCCAAATGTAAGATTCTAGTGAAGGGGGACACTTTTAGCTTCGGACTCAGAAGCGTCCCTACCTCAGTCTCGGTTTGGTAGCAGAGGACCGTTCTTCCGGTTTACTCTCTAACCTTATCAATATCTCTACCAGGTCTTTATCAAAATGCGTACCTGCTTCTTTTTTTAATATCTCTAAAGCTTCTTTTTTAGAGTATGCCTTTCGGTAGGGCCTATCAGAAATAAGCGCTTGATAGACGTCAGCAATGCCGACTATTCGAGCGAGCAGGGGAATTTCTCTTTCTTTTAAACCTGAAGGATAACCCTTGCCATCCCATCTCTCATGATGATGTAACACTACAGGTACAACATCTTTCAAAAAATGTATGGCACGGATTATTTCTGCGCCTATCTTAGGATGCATCTTAATTATCTGGTATTCTTCAGGCGTGAGTTTTGCCTTTTTCCTCAATATAGAATCACTTATACCGATTTTTCCTATATCATGAAGCATTGCGCCTCTTTCCAAATTATTAAGCATCTCTTGACTTAAACCTATCTCTTTGCCGATTTTTAAAACAAGGCCAACCATTTCCTCCGCGTGTTCTGCGGTATAATAGTCTCTGGCCTCCATAGATTTTGAAAAGGCATACATTGACTCCAATACTACGCGGTCTACGCGCTCAGATAATCTGTTAATCTTGCGCTTTAAAACATTCACTTCTTCATACGGGCTTAATTTATCAGTAGCCTCCTTCTTATCTTTATATAAATCGCTATAAGTGGCAACTACATTGCTCCCTGATTCTTTCGCTCTCTGTAAAGCCTTATCTGCAGCGCTTAGTAATTTATCATAAGTGTCGCAATATTCATCTGAAGAAAGAGTGGCGATGCCCATACCCACCTTAAGTTTAATTTCTGTTTTTTCTATTTTAAAAATGTGGCTGCTTAATTTAATTATTAGCCGGTTAGCTACATATTGCGCGCCTAATTTGTCTGTATGCGTCATCAAAATTGCAAACTCTTCTCCTCCGTACCTTGCTAAAACATCGCTCTGCCTTAAAGAACTCCTGATAAAATTAGCGAATTCTGCCAGAAGCCTGTCGCCTACACGATGCCCATACACATCATTTATAGATTTAAAATAATCGATATCCAAGAACGCAAAGGAAAAATGGTCATTGTATCTTTTTGCCCGGTATACTTCTATAGGCAATCTTTCCATAAGATAACAGTAATTATAAACGCCGGTAAGAGGGTCTTTGATGGCAAGGTTCCTTAATTGCATAATATACTTTCTGCCTTTTTCATCCATTGACTTACTAAATTTTTTAAGCAAAGGGCCTATGCGACAAATATGCAATATAAGATTTTTTTTGCCCGAAGGACCCTTTATAAGTGAAGTAATCACATCTACATAATAAGGGCTATTATTTTTATCATAATGAACGTGTTCAGCCGTAGCGGCCTTATGTGTCTTTAAAGTTTCTTTTAAAGGGCACTCCTCTAAAGTACCCTTGCAAGGAGAAAACCGTTTATGGATTAGCTCATAGCATTTCCTTCCAATAACATCTTTTCTTGATAGGCCTGTTTTCTTGAGATAGGCATTATTGATATCAACTATAATGTGAGTTTTAGGGTCTATAATAGCGGCCATATCTGGAAGGCTATTAAAAACATCTAAATAGTTTGTATTATTTATCTTTTTATTTTTCTTCATTTAAAATCCTCTCTTTTATACTTAAGTGGCGGCGGGTGGCCCTCCTTCGGGGGACTGCCCCGCCAACAAGTAAAATGGCGGCGGGTGGATTTAAACCACCGACAAATCGGGTATGAGCCCCGTTAGAAATCTTTATGACGGCGAGTGGATTTGAACCACTGACTTAGCGGGTATGAGCCGCTTGCTCTACCGAACTGAGCTACGCCGCCAAATAAGAATAATTCGACTGCCTGAAATTTCTAACGGGGTGAGCCGACTACTCTATCAGGCTCAAGTTACGCCGCCATATCTAAAATTTATCTAATTACCCTGCCCTGACCTTTTTAACTGATACTCCACATACATCGCCAGGACTTCCTGTATTTTTACCGAGGGCTGGACGACAAAATAATGGCTGATCACAGCGTGGCCTATTTCATGGCCGATTACGCCGCGGCTAAAATTATCGGCAGAGGTATAAATCGTATTCAGGTCATAAACATAAAAAGAGCGGGGAGCGACATTCTTTCTAAAAAGATAATTGTATATATTATTCAACTGAATACTATCTTTACCGATTTTAACTGTGCCGTGAAAACTATAAAGATGCATATCTAGTATATCGCAGGCCCGCAAAAATAAGACATCTAACATATCCGCCAGCCCTAACCCTTGATCCAGGGGCCTGCCTACCAGCAGGTTATCCGACGGACTGATATTCAGCTGTTGTAAAAGTTTGGGTATTTCTAATTGCGGCGAATAATAAACCGTGAAATACTTGCCTTCTATCTTTTTTGCCGCACCAAAGCCGTCATCGACGGCAAAAGAGGTATTTATCTTTAAGAAAAATGCAATAACAAAAATTATTGTTATCTTATAAGTTTTTCTTATAAATGCCATTAAGTCTTAAAATAATGTATTATTTTATCTAATTCCCCGGCTATCCTTTTTACATCTCCCAAATACGGCCTTTTATGTTCGGCAATCTCATGTTCGGAAATATTATCCAGTTTTTCTTTTAAGGAACGGAAGTTATCTTTTAATGTTTTAAGTTCTGTTCTTATTTTGCTAATCATTACGTTAAAAACATCGGCTAAATCCTGCAACTGGTCAAGATGGCGAATCCGGAAATCGTCTGAGAAATTCCCTTCTGCTAAAGCCTGCATTACCTTTTTGAAGCGGTATAACGGCCCGGCAATCTTATGAGAAACGAATAACGTCACTACTATGGTAGCCAGGCCAACCAAGACTGTCACTATGGCTACTGTCTGTATGAGTATGGGTAAAATAAAATCTGCAGTAGTGCGCACCACCACGCGCGAATTCACAAAAGAAACGGTAGTTGAGCGCATCGCCAGAAAATAGAGTATTCCTATGGTAAGCAACCCTCCGATAGCCACTAAGACACAAAATTTCAAAATGAAGTTTGTCTGGAATCGTTTTTCAATAAAATAAATCCTGCGTTTTCGGATTACCCTGGGATTATCCATCTTAAGGCCTCCTATTTTAATGAGCCCACAACTTACGGAACGTAAGTGTTCGTAAGTTGTTTGGGCGAATTAATCTAAATTTATTTTTATTTCTCCCTTTTTGCGCAGCTGCGCTACCCACTCGTTCATTGCCTGTGTTTCTTTCTGTCTGGTAATTTCCCACTTTATCTGCTGATACATCTGGTCGTAAGATTTATCAGTCTTGCCGCTTTTGAGCAGATTGTCGTAAGCCTCTGCTATTTCTTTATCGTTTACCATAACAGAACCGGCAACCTCTTTGGTTTTCTTATCCAGTGCAACTTTTAAAAGCGACTGCTCCCAGAATCTTTCAATCATCTTCAGGAAACTCTTATCCTTATCCAGCCCTTTTTTCTGGGCGTCCTGAAGTATTAATTTGCGGTTAATCAGGGTATTTAAAAATTCCTTTCTCGATTCCGCGGTATCGGTGTAGCCGTAGCTGGATGCCTTAAACTCCCCCTCAAATTCCTCCCAGGTAATCTCGTAATTATTAATCTTGGCTAAAATCTCTTTTTTTTCTTCAACTGGCCTGCCACAACCCAAAGTTAAAATGGCCGCTAATAATAAAAATAGGTATTTTTTCATACTGACTCCCTTCTCCTTTTCATTTCAACGAAAAAGGCACATTCACAGAAAACATCTTTTTCCAGTGCCTGCTTACTTTTCTATCCACCGTATATTTTAAGTTAAATTTGACGAATTCCAGATATTCATCCATTAATAGCCATTTTGGCAAAGGCGTAGGTTGTTTGATTATAGGTAAATTAAGTTTATCCATCCGGGTCTATTTTTTAAATACCGTCTAAAATCTTCTGGTAGATTTCTTCTGTTGCATATTTTAAACATAGTTCTTTAAATTTCTTGCTTTTTGCATCCAATTTATTAATTCTTATCAAATTAATAATATCCGGTATGTCTTTAGCCAAACGAAGCTTGAGGTTATATTTAACTGCATGGAGTTTAAGGGCAATTAAATGCTCTAACGAGGGAACGCTAAACGCACAACCAGCGATACTGATTTCTTGGCTATCCTTAATAATCTTAGCAAGGGTCTCTTCCTCAACAAACATAAAATCAATATCCAAAAGGGTGGAGCTTTTAGCGCAGATGAGCCGGGCAAAAGCTTCTTGGCTATAATTCACCTTATAACCAGCTGCTTCTAACAAAGTTAATATTTTCTGGAAATCCTGCTCTCTGATGAGAAAATCAACATCTACAGTCTGCCGGGTATACTTATAAAAATTAACGGCAAATCCTCCAATTAAAACCAGAGATATCCCTGTTTTTTTAGATATGTCTGAGACTAAATGAAATACGCTCGGATAATCCATCTTTTATTAATATGTTAAAATATCTATTTATAGTCTATCCTTCATTTTGCGAAGGAACCCTCTTAATTTTTAAATTATTATACTACTGATTTCAATAACTTACCACAAAAAAAATACCCCCGTTCCTTAGCCGGTATTTAACAGGCGCGGTTTCACGCGAAGGCGAATAAAAAAGGGCAAATTTTTGATTTGCCCTTTTGCATTCCGGATTTAAGCTAATTTTTAACTTATGGCTTTATTATCCTAACTTTCCCTTTACTTTAAGAAAGGTAGGAGCCCTTCATGGCCGGTAAGAGTCAATACGCCATCCAGGAAACTATAATCCCCATCTCTTAATATAAATTCTTCAAAGGCAGACATATCTGTGGGCGTTAAGGGATGATATAAATAAGTAGGCCCGCCTATATGGATAAATGTATTAAACTGGTATTGTCCTAATTGCGTTGCATCTGGGAATACAAATATTACAATTTCGGCATTGGATAATTGGGAATTTAACCAA